>CAZCHW010000032.1:0-11246 GCA_964498375.1 uncultured Syntrophomonadaceae bacterium
GGAGCCGACGAAGGGAATCGAACCCCCAACCTGCTGATTACAAATCAGCTGCTCTACCGTTGAGCTACGTCGGCGAAGCGATTACCGCATTTAGAACATTATCAAGTATAGCCTATTATATATGATACGTCAATATCACTGGAGCAGGATTTTTTCCTCATTTCCGCGAAGCATTTAGAGCAGGAATAAACAATATTCAACTATGATTTTGAAAGCTGAGGGAGGAAAAACGATGGCAAGTTTAAAAGTGGCGATTATTGGAGGAACAGGAGTATACACCCAGGATCTTTTAGAGCAGGAAAAAGAGATTCTTGTTGAAACCAGGTATGGATCGGTAACTATGACTGAAGGGATATATCAGGGTAGAACTGTATATTTTATGGCACGGCATGGTGGAGGTCACTCGGTTCCGCCCCATTTGGTTAACTACCTCGCCAATATTGCCGCTTTAAAACATTTGAATGTAGCAGCGGTGATATCGACAGCTGCAGTTGGCACACTGAATGAAAAAATGCCGCCGGGCAGCAGAATTGTTATTGATCAGTTTATTGATTTAACCAAGAACAGGCCGCTTACCTTTTATGAAGGGCAGGGAGGAACAGTAGTTCACACTGATTTTACTGCACCATATTGCTCCGAAACAAGAGCGGCAATATTGCGGGCCGGTCAGTCAATTCAGGAACAACCGCTCGACGGTGGTTGTTATGTTTGTGCTGAAGGGCCACGTTTTGAAACTCCGGCTGAAATAAAAATGATGAAACTGCTGGGTGGTGATCTGGTCGGTATGACCAATGTGCCTGAAGTTGTCCTGGCCCGTGAAGCCGGGCTCTGTTATGCAAATATTTCCCTGGCAACCAATTTTGCAGCCGGGTTAGCCGGGACTCCTTTGAGTCACGAGGAAGTATTGGAAGAGATGGAAAGAGGTAAGTCTGATTTACAAAAGCTGCTGGTATTGTCAGTCATGGAGATCAAGGCGGATAAATCCTGTAGTTGTGCAGATGCAGGTAAATACTGGAACAAGGAGTTACATGGTTAATGTTACCTGAAATGAAGGGTCAACATTTAAATTGGCAGGATGGAAAACTATACTTGCTCGATCAACGTTTGCTGCCCCATCAAACTGCCTACAAGACATGTGAATGTTACAGTGATGTTATTAAGGCGATCCGGGATATGTATGTTCGTGGAGCGCCGGCAATTGGCATCAGCGCCGCTTATGGGATGGTGCTGGCTGTTGGGGAGGCCAGGCAGAAGAACTTAAACGCTGAGCAAGCTAGAGCATTTATAAACCAGGCGGCCGAAGAGATGAACAAGGCCCGGCCAACCGCAGTTAACCTGTCCTGGGCAATCGAGGCTGCCCGACATAAACTGGACGAGGTCCGGGCAGATGATTTGGAACAGCTTTATCTTACCCTGGAAGAGCTGGCTAATTCAATTTATGCAGCTGACCTGACTAACAACAGGGCAATCGGGAAATTTGGCGCTGCACTGGTTCCGGACAGGGCGGTCATTTTAACTCATTGTAATGCCGGGGCCCTTGCTACCGGAGGTTACGGTACCGCGCTCGGTGTAGTTAGGGCGGCAGTGGAAGCCGGTAAGGATATAACGGTTCTGGTCGATGAAACCAGGCCTCTGCTGCAGGGAGCGCGGATAACCTCTTATGAACTGCTTCAGGAGGGTATCGAGGCTGTCTTAATCACCGATAACACGGCGGGCTACCTGATGTCATTCGACCAGGTCGATTTAATTGTCGTAGGCGCAGACCGAATTGCCATGAATGGTGATACCGCCAATAAAATTGGCACCTACTCGCTTGCTGTTTTAGCCAACTATCATCACATTCCCTTTTACATAGCGGCGCCACTTTCAACATTTGACCGTCAGATTAACTGCGGCAGCGAGATAATCATTGAAGAGAGAGACCCAGCTGAAGTTGTTATGCTAGCCGGACAGCGCGTTGCCCCGACCGGTGTCAGAGCATTAAACTTTGCCTTTGATGTAACCCCGGCAGAGCTAATTACGGCAATTATTACTGAAAAAGGAATTGTCGATTCTCCTGACCGGGATAAAATTAATAGGTTATTTGCCGGTTAACCACATGTAATTTATCTAACTGTGCTTAACCGGGTTGAATTTAGATTGATTAACGATACCTGATTAAGAAGCTGGAGGTTATATTATTGGAACGAATACTGATCAGGAATGCCTTACTGGTTACACTTGATGACACCCAACCCGATAGTCTGACCGGTGATTTGTTAATCTGTGACAACTTGATCGAATCAATCAGCCCGGAAGCGGGCAATCTGGATCAAATGAAAGTTGACCGTATTATAGACGGATCGAACTACCTGGTCATGCCAGGCCTGGTCAACACCCATGGTCATGCAGCAATGACCCTGTTCCGAGGGTTTGCCGATGATCTGCCCCTGAGGGAATGGCTGGAAGAGATGATCTGGCCAATTGAAGAATTTTTAACTGAAGAAGATGTATACTGGGGGACCATGCTGGCAGCGGTTGAAATGATCAGGGGAGGAACCACTACTTTTACTGATATGTACTTTTTCATGGAACAGACTGCCAGGGCAGCGGCAGAAAGCGGACTGAGGGCGGTATTATCGCGTGGTATGGTTGGGTTCGGTGATTCTGCGGAAGCCGGCCTGCTTGAGGCCAGGCAGCTGATTGACCGGTGGCAGGGTGAGGCTGACGGCAGAATTAACATTTACCTTGGTCCTCATGCTCCATACACCTGTCCACCGGAATACTTAAAAAAAGTAATCAAGCTGGCTGAAGAGCAAAACCGACCATTGCAGATACACCTGTCTGAAACAAAAGGTGAAGTGGATGAAAGTTATAACAAATACGGGAAAAGCCCGGTTGAGCTGGTTAATGAAGTCGGCCTTTTTGAACACCCGGTAACTGCAGCTCACTGTGTTCATACAAGTGATGAAGATTTGGAAATAATGGCTGAGAAAAATGTAACCGTTGCCCATAATCCGGGCAGTAACCTTAAATTGGGCAGCGGGGTTGCTCCGGTCGCAAAAATGCTGGAAAAGGGTATTACTGTCGGTATAGGCACAGACGGTGCGGCCAGCAATAACAACCTGGATATGTTTGAGGAACTGCGATTAACCTCTTTGTTGCAGAAAGGTGTTAATATGGATCCTACCCTGGTGAATGCAAAAAAAGTTTTATCTATGGCTACTTTCGACGGGGCACAGGCATTGCATTTGGAATCTGTCGGTCGGTTAAAAGAAGGATACAGGGCTGATCTTATCGCCTTAAACCTTAACAGGGCTCACCTGCTTCCTTTACATAACCCACTTGCACATCTAGCCTATGCAGCATCTGCCACAGATGTCGAGCTGGTGATCATTGACGGCAAAATTCTCCTTGAGAAAAATGAGCTTAAAACAATTGACGAAGAACGAGTTTATCATGAAGCTTCCAAATGCGCCGCCAGGTTGACTGGTAATTATCATGACAGCAGGAGAGTATAATGAACGGTTTGCATATTCTAATCACTAACGATGATGGTATTCATGCCGAGGGCATCAAACAATTGGTGCGCGCCCTTGAGCGAAGTGATCGAAACTACCGGATAACCGTAGTGGCACCCGATCGGGAACGCAGTGCAGTTGGCCATGCAATAACGATGCATAAGCCGCTGCGCGCAGAAGAGGTACAGGTCAATGACGATTCTAAACTGAAAGGATGGGCGGTTAACGGCACTCCTTCGGATTGCGTGAAGCTTGCCGTAGAAGCTATTCTTGACCACAAGCCTGACCTGGTGATCTCCGGGATAAACCGGGGCAGCAACCTGGGGACTGATGTGCTCTATTCAGGGACTGTTTCCGCAGCAGTGGAAGGTATGATCCAGGGAATTTCTTCACTGGCCGTGTCACTGACCGGCAAAGGAGAAGAAACAGATTTCATCTATGCCGCTCGTTTTATCTGCTCCCTGGTACCCCTCCTTGAACAGAGCGGATTAGACAATTCAACTTTGCTAAACATTAATGTGCCTGTTGATACTGCTTCAATCAAAGGATTTCGGGTTACGTCGCTTGGTTCAAGGCGTTACTGCAATACCTTCGAACAACGAACTGATCCCAGGGGTATGCACTATTACTGGATGGCCGGAGAAGTGGTTGACGACGACCCGGAGTCTGGTGACAGCGACACCAGGGCAATCAGGGATCAGTATGTTTCCCTGACTCCAATACACTTTCAATTAACTGATCGGCAGGCAATGCCTGTTTTACAGGCAGTAATTGAACGACTGGGCTAGTCCTGATTTAATACGCTGTTTTTTTACCCTGGAGGGCGAAAAGATGCACAAGCTTGAATCATGTGGCCGGAACTGTTATCAAATCAATCGCACCGGATCAATGCTGGCTGAGGTTCAGATTTATCTTAATGCTTTTCTTTTTCAACACTTTGAGGAAGAACAGTCTGTGCAACAGCTGGTTGACGCAGCCTCATTGCCCGGGGTGATTAGTCCGGTAATCGGTATGCCTGATATTCACACCGGCTTTGGTTTGCCAATTGGCGGAGTAATGGCCATGAATGGCGAAGATGGCCTTGTCTCTGCCGGAGCGGTTGGTATGGATATTAATTGCGGTGTTCGGCTGTTACAGACTAATATACAGGCCGCGGAGCTGACAAAAAATCAGTTGATAAAACTGATCAGCGAAATTGAATCAAGGGTGCCCAGCGGGATTGGTCAAACAAGCAAGCATGAACGGCTCATCCGTGACAATTTCAAACAAATCCTGGTAAACGGGGTAACTGCTTTAATTGAGCTGGGTATCGGCAGGGCGGAAGATAAAATGTCCATCGAAGATGGCGGTTGCATGGCCGGAGCTGTTCCGGCCTTTGTAAGTGAAAAAGCGTTGAACCGGGGCGTACAACTATCAACAACAGGTGGTGGCAACCACTTTATTGAATTAGGCTATGTTGATCAAATCTTTTGCAACGATAGTGCTAAAATATTTGGTTTACAAAAGGATTGCCTGACAGTTCTAATTCATACCGGCAGCCGCGGTTTCGGCCACCAGATCTGCACTGAATACACCGCAGAGATGAACCGGGCTGCACCTTATTACAAACTCAAATTGCCTTCTGCCGGGCTGGCGGCAGTACCGATTTCCTCGGAAGAAGGAAACCGTTATCTGGGGGCTATGGCCTGTGCAGTAAATTTTGCCTTTGCCAACCGCCAATGGATAACAGATGATCTTCGCAGGGCTTTTCGATCTTACTTTGGCGGTCATGATCGTGATTATGGCCTTGAGCTAATTTATGATGTTGCCCACAATACCGCCCGCTTCGAAATGATCGGTAAAAGAAAAATGCTGATTCACCGCAAGGGAGCGACGAGGGCACTTCCGGCAGGCCACTTTGACAATCCCAAACGTTATTTGAACTGTGGACATCCTGTTTTAATCCCCGGCAGCATGGGTTCGCCTTCATATGTGATTAAAGCTGAAGCGGGGGTGGAAAAAATCTATAATTCTGTTAATCATGGAGCCGGCAGAATTCTTTCACGAACGGCAGCCCGTAAGAAAATTACTGTAGATCAGCTAAAAGAAAGCCTGGGCCAAATCGTCTTGTCAGGCCGGAATTACCGGGCTTATCTTGACGAAGCGCCTCAGGCATATAAAGATATTGAACATGTAATAGAAACATTTTCAGAAATTAACCTGACCAGGAAAGTAGCCAGATTACGCCCCCTGGCAGTGATAAAAAGTGAAGGTAAAGAATAAAGAGGTTTAAATCGCCGAAACTAGAAAGGAGAGATGCTTGGTGCTGTACCTTAATGCCCGGGATATGACTGATAGGGCAGATTATCACAATATAATGGATGCAATTGAAAAAGCGTACAGACTTAAAGCTTCAGGCAGCTATACCATGCCACCGCGTATTCATCTCGATCATGGTGCCAATACCATTCTCTATATGCCATGTTTCTTTGACACTGCCTTTGGCACGAAAATAATATCTCTTTTTCCCGGTAATGCAGCTAAGAATTTACCAATGATTACCGGCATATTTCTGCTAAACGATGCAGAAACAGGAAAGCCGTTAGCCATACTGGACGGGGGCAGCCTTACTGCATTACGAACCGGAGCGGTCGGTGGCGTCGCTGTAAGACACATTGTTCCCCAGCAGGCTGAAACAGCCGGCCTGATCGGAGCCGGAACGCAGGGCTACTATCAGTTGCTCTTTGCCGCTCACGCCAGGAAGCTTAAGAGGATAGTTGTCTATAACCGCACCTTCACAAAAGCTGTTGATTTTTGCGCCAGGTTACAAAGCGACCTGCCTGCTGTGAAGATTGAAGCCGTAAGCACTGTTGAAGAAGTGTTGAAGAGGGTTGATCTGGTAATTACAGCAACACCTGCTTTAAATCCTGTGTTACCGGACGACGAAGCCATGTTGCGTGGTAAAAGCTATATAGGCATAGGATCTTATAAACCGGAAATGCGCGAATTTCCTCAGGCTCTTTACCGGCTGGCCGATCATGTTCTGGTTGACACTCTCCACGGATTGGAAGAAAGTGGTGATTTAATAACTCCACTGGAACAGAACTGGATCAGCAGGGAGCAGGTTATTGATTTTTCTGATTACCTTGGCGGTAAGGCAAAACCGCCCAAGCCGGAAGAAACAAAGGTATTTAAATCAGTCGGTATGGCCTTATTCGACCTGGCTGTCGGAGAACTGCTATACCGCCGGGCGCTGGATAAAGGCCTGGGTATAGAACTTTTTAATAACAGTTGTTTTAAAACTTAAGTTTTTAATTATATAAAGATCACTTAAACATTACAGAGTTATTACGGAAGGAGAATATTGTTGCAAACAATTCCTCCAAGTATTTTTAATGATGTAATCGGGCCGGTTATGCGCGGGCCCTCAAGTTCTCATACTGCAGCTGCAGTGCGCATCGGTAGAATAATTCGCCAGTTTTGCGGAGGGACTCCGGAACAGGTTAAAGTAGAGTTTGCACCTGAAGGTTCGCTGGCAACAACCTACAGCAGCCAGGGGTCGGACTTTGGCTTGGCCGGTGGTTTACTGGGCATGAACCCACAGGATGACCGGCTGACAGATGCAATCAGCTTTGCAGCCGCTGAAAAAATGGCACTTACCTTTCAGATCAGCGATTTTCCAGCTGATCATCCCAATACTTACAAGATCGAAGCAAAAGGAAAAAATAAAAAGTTCCGCTTTATTTTTCTATCAACCGGAGGTGGTATGCTTGTCCTGACATCAATTAATGATCTGCCGGTTGATATTCGGGGTGACTATTATGAACTGCTATATTTTGTTCAATCTGAAAACGAAGAGCAGCTCACAACCAAGGTTGAACAATTAGCCATAAAACACAAAAAGATTGACCAGTACAGTTACGTTGCAACTGATAAAATGGGCTTGCTAAATATAAAGTTAACTGAAATTCCCGAACCGGAGTTGCTGGCCAAGCTGCAAAAACAGTTGGCAATCATCGAACCTGTGCAGCTTAACCCGGTTCTTCCTGTCTTGTCCCGCAAAAATATTACGTTACCCTTTGAAACGGTTCAGCAATTGCACGAAAAAGCGCGGATTGAACAAAAAGATTTATGGGAACTGGCTGTTGACTATGAATCTGCCAGGGGAAATATTTCTAAAGAAATGGTATTGCAAATGGCTTCCGATTTACTGATGGTCATGCAGAATTCGTGCGACCAGGGAATTAAGGGAACCGATTATGATAACCGGATTCTTGGTCCGCAAGCAGCTCTGATGCTAAACAGTGGGCAGCCCTTATTTGGCGGTGTGCTGGTTCGAGACCTGATCGCTTTTATTACTGCTATTATGGAAACGAAAAGTGCGATGGGCTTAATTGTCGCGGCACCCACTGCCGGTTCTTGCGGCGCTTTGCCCGGCACATTAATTGCAGCTGCCTCTGAGCAGAAAAGCGATCATGGCAGGCTGGTAAAAAGCTTGTTAGCAGCAGCCGTTACCGGAATATTTATCGCCCGGGACAGTACGTTTGCAGCCGAAGAAGGAGGATGTCAGGCTGAATGTGGATCTGCCTCTGCAATGGCAGCAGCCGGATTGGTGCAACTGGCCGGTGGAAACGTGAATACAGCCCTGACCGCAGCTTCCCTGGCCTTGCAAAATGTGATCGGGTTGGTTTGCGATCCCGTTGCTAACCGGGTTGAAGTACCCTGCTTAGGTAAAAATGTATTGGCCGGTATGAACGCTTTGGCAGCGGCGAATATGGCCCTGGCCGGTTTTGATCAAGTTATTCCATTTAACCAGGTAATTGGTGCATTTGATCAGGCTGGACGCATGCTGCCGTCTGCATTGCGTTGCACCGGTAATGCAGGACTATCAATAACGAGCGCTTCCCTGTCATTGCAGCAGAAATTAAACGGGAAAACTCTAAATAGCGAAAAGTGACTGTCTCTATGGTATAATCAATAATATCAATCCCGTGGCAAAATAAATATAGAAGAAATTTAATCATAAAAAGCGGAGGTGGATAATTTGAAAATCGTTGGAACAAATGCACAAGAGTGCACCCTGTGCGGAGCCTGTGAAACTACTTGCTCCACTTTCTATTTTAAGGAGGATAACAGGCTGAAGTCGGCGATCCAGGTTGAAGAGATTGATGCGGAACCGGGTGTGGCTATTCATGTTTGCAACCAGTGCGGCCGCTGTGTTGAGGTTTGCCCTGTGGAAGCGATCACTCGTACCAAGAAAGGAATTGTGGTTATAAATAAAAAAACCTGCATCGGCTGTTATAACTGTGTGGGGATATGTCCGACAGGAACAATGTTCTGGCATGAAGAACTGGTTGTCCCGTTCAAGTGCATTGCCTGTGCAAGGTGCACCAAGGAATGCCCCACTGAAGCAATATTTATGGAGGAGGTTGAATAACCATGGATCATATTGAGAAGATGAAAGCTTCAAGAAAAGTATTAGCCGAGTATAACTATCAACCGGCTGATATTGAAAGGGGCTACTCGGGAAAATCCCTTTATGTAAATATAGCAGATCATACAATTAAGCCAAAAGATGTAACAGAAAAAATGAAGGATGTATTCATTGGCGGCAAAGGGTTCGGTTTATGGCATCTCTGGCATGCTGTAACACCACAGACAAAATGGAATGATCCGGAAAACGAAATTGTTATATCCTCGGGACCGATCGGGGGAATTACCCAGTATCCTGGATCAGGAAAATCACTTGTTGTAACTTTATCACCCCTGACAAATTCTGTAATGGACAGCAATGTTGGCGGCTTTTTCGGGCCCTATTTGAAATTTTCCGGGTGGGATGCCCTGGAGATTCAGGGTAAAGCTGATAAAGACATAGTGGTCTTTATAGATGGTGATAAAGGTAAAGTAACCATTGAAGAGGTTGATCTCGATCCTTCGGCCAGCCATCTGGTCAGTGAACAGCTGACTGAAATGCTCGCTGAAAACGAAAAAGACAAGAAAAACATCTCGATTGTATCTTCCGGCAGCGGTGGTGAACATACCAACCTGGGGATTCTTAACTTTTCTTTTTATGATCTGCGACGTAAAGTAGCAAGGATGAAGCAGGCCGGACGCGGAGGTATTGGAACAGTGTTCCGCGATAAGAAAATTGCTGCCCTTGCAGTTAAATATTCCAGTCTGACCGGCCGCAGTAATAACCCAGCCGATCCGGCAAAAATTGCCCGCACCGGAGTAAAAATAACCAGGGAAATTAACAAGTTTGACGATGAGCAATTCAGGATGCGTCAGATCGGTACGGCAAACCTGATGACTCCGATGAACGATTACGATTTGCTGCCGGTTCACAATTTTAAGTACGGTTCGCATCCCGATGCCGTTAAGATATCTTCAGATGTTCTGCGTGATTGCTTTACGCAAAACATGCCTGATGGTTGCTGGCTTGGTTGCTCATTGTCATGCTGTAAAGCTGTTGACGATTTTGAATTAAAAACAGGTCCGTTTAAAGGTCAGAAAGTTGTAGTAGATGGTCCTGAATATGAGAACGCCGCCGGATTGGGCTCAAACTGCGGTATATTTGATCCCTACTATGTGATTGAAGCCAACTTTTACTGTGATACCTACGGGATCGATACGATATCAACCGGTACCTTGATTGCTTTTGCCATGGAATGTTATGAAAATGGCCTTATCAATCAAGAAATCACCGGTGGGCTGGAGCTTACTTTTGGTAATGCCGAAGCAGCGATGGAACTGATTCACCAGATGGGTCAGGGCCGTGGATTTGGGAAAATTGCCGGACAAGGGGTCAGGCGAATGAAACAGATTTTTGCTGAGGAATATGGCGCCGACCCCAATTTTCTCCATGACATAGGGATGGAAAACAAGGGTCTTGAATACTCCCAGTATCAGGCCAAGGAATCACTGGCCCAGCAGGGTGGTTATGCGATGACGAATAAAGGGCCGCAGCACGACGAAGCCTGGCTTATCTTTATGGATATGGTCAACAATCAGCTGCCCACTTTCGAAAAGAAAGCAGAAGCGCTGCACTACTTCCCGATGTTCAGAACCTGGTTCGGTCTACAGGGGCTGTGCAAGCTGCCCTGGAATGATATTGTCCCGGAAGGAAATGCTGAAACCGACAGCCCGGAAAAAATTCCCGAGCACGTCCAGAACTATATTGACCTATTTAATGCCGTAACCGGTAAAAATATCGATCAGGATGAAATGATTCGCCAGTCTGAAAGGGTTTATAATTTTCAGAGAATCTTTAACATCCGTTTGGGCTTCGGCAAGCGCAAACACGATTATGCTCCCTACCGTGCCCTGGGTCCGGTTACTGTTGAAGAATATGAATCACGAAGCGAGAGGTACGATCAGCAGCTCAAAGAGGATATCGGTGTTGAACCTTCTGGCATGAGCACGGAAGAAAAAATAAAAGTGATGCGTAAATACCGGGAAGATCGTTATGAAACCTTAATGGATGTAGTTTACAAAAGAAGGGGCTGGACCAATGACGGGGTGCCGACCCTCGAGAAAATCAAGGAACTCGGCATAGATTTTCCCGAGGTTGTCGAGGTTGTTAAAAATAATCTTTAGGAAATAAAGACCGGAAAGCCAGGTGACTCCGGGTTGATAACTGTAAACAACAGGCAGGTTGAATGGGAAGAAGGAATGACTGTAGAGAGCCTTCTGGAGAAGATGAACTACACATTCCCGAAAATTGTAATCCGGGTTAATGGTAAAGTGATCGCCAGGGAACTATGGGGA
>CAZCHW010000033.1:0-11125 GCA_964498375.1 uncultured Syntrophomonadaceae bacterium
GATGCTGCCGGGCGTCCCCTGGGCAAAGTGGCTACAGATGCCGCTCGCTTGCTGAGAGGCAAGCACAAACCTGAATTTACACCCCATGTTGATACCGGCGACCATGTCATCGTTATCAATGCCGAAAAGATAGTACTGACCGGGCGTAAGCTCGAGCAAAAATTCTATTACCGGCATTCCGGATTTCCGGGTGGGTTAAAAAAAGTAGATTACGCTACACTGATGGAAAAGCAGCCCGAAAAAGCAGTATATCTGGCTGTACGCGGCATGCTCCCGCATAACCGTTTAGGGCGGGCTATGCTAAAAAAATTACGTGTATACAGAAACGACCAGCACTCTCACCAGGCGCAGCAACCGCAACCCTGGGGAGCAGTTTCAGCTGAGTAAGAGGGAAGGAGGCCCTGGCTCTTGAGCGAAGTCCAATATATAGGTACAGGACGCCGTAAAGAATCGGTAGCACGTGTTCGACTGTTACCGGGCAGCGGCAGAATTGTTATTAATGGAAAAGAGATGGACCAGTATTTCGGCCTCGAAACATTGAAGCTGATAGTCAGGCAGCCTTTAGTGGCCACCGAAACCGACGGACGCTTTGATGTTATCGCCAAAGTCGAAGGGGGCGGTTTCTCCGGGCAAGCCGGTGCAATCAGGCATGGTATCGCCCGAGCGCTGCTACATGCTGACGGTGAATTCAGACCGGTCCTGAAGAAGAACGGTTATCTCACCCGCGATCCGAGGATGAAAGAGCGTAAAAAATGTGGCTTGAAAAAAGCCCGCCGTGCGCCGCAATTTTCGAAACGTTAATATTTCTGCTCTCTATGATATAAAAAGAAAACCCGCTTTCAGGCGCTGCAAAGGCCATCGGCGGGTTTTTAGTTTACCTTATCTAATCTTTTTTCAGCTATTTGGGTTAACCGCTGCAAACAGCTTGCTCGTCAGGCTGGTAAATCTGCAAGCTGAACTTTTCGGGGTACTTAGGGGTAAGGTTTTGATAAAAGTCTTTCAAGATTTGCATATCCCGTTTATAGCAACCTGTCGGGACAAAGTGGGACCCTACGTAAGCTTCTTTTTTACGGTAATCCAAACCGGTTAATAGTATGGGTACTTTTGCTTTCAGGGCAATATTGTAAAAGCCGGTTTTCCAGATGGGGGTATATTTTCGGGTTCCCTCAGGAGTGATTAGCAGGTAAAGGTCTTCCTCTGATTCGATTAGTAAGTTGGTAAGGGCATCAACCATGGTGTTGCTTTTACTGCGATCAACGCCAACTGCGCCAACATCTTTTAACAGTTTACCGATTAGACGGTTTTTCAGCCAGTCATTTTTAATTAAAAAGCGAATTGGGGCATCGATAATATGCAGCCCGGCCAGGGCGAAGATAAAATCGAAGTTACTTGTGTGCGGAGCGCCAACTACAACGCATTTTTTCAAATCGGCTGGTTTTTCGCCGATTAATTTCCAGCCGCAGATTTTGAATAGAAATAAAGTCAGCAATTTTAACAAAATATTTCCTCCTTAAAGCGAACAGTATGTCAATTTTAACATTAATAATGATGGAAGACAAATTAAAGCCGCTGAAACGGATCCAAACAGGAAGGAGTCGATCTTGTGCAGGAAATATTACCCGGAATATGGTTTGTCGAGGGAGAAAACAGGGGACGCTATCCCTTTTCTCATTCATTGCTTATAGATGGCGACAGCAAGACCCTTGTTGACACGGGAGCGGGTGAACAGCTAAAGGAGTTAGTCGGACAAGTAGACCAAGTATTGCTTACCCATTACCATCGGGATCATGTGACAATGAATGCTTCTTTTAGCAATGCTGAATTTGCCATTCACAAGCTTGATGCCCCCGGCGTAGAATCGGAAGAAGATTTCTTCTGGTTGACGGGTATGGATAAAGTCGATCGAAAACAATACTGGAAAATGGTTCGCCAGCCCGGTTTCACTAAAACTAACATTAGCCAATACCTGGCCGAGGGAGATCGTATTGACACAGGCAGGTTTACTATACAGACCCTGCACCTTCCGGGACATACCAGCGGACATTGCGGTTTTCTGGTTGAAGAATATAATCTGATCTTTGCCGCTGATATTGACTTAACCTCATTTGGTCCCTGGTATGCCAACCGTTATTCAGATCCGGAACAATTCAGGGTATCAATTCACCGCCTGCGCGAGCTGAAACCCGACATCCTGGTTAGCGGGCACAAGAGACCGTTAAACCGGGGGATCGAGCAAAAATTATATGAGTACGAGAGCGAGCTTGATCGACGCTATGAAAAAATAATTTCTGCTTTAGAGAATAAACCGGCTGATCTTGACCAGCTTGCTGCTCTGAACATTATCTATCGTAATCATCATGGTCAGGAAGCACTGGTGCATTTTGAAAAAGTAATGCTTGAAAAACACCTTCAGCACTTAATTAAAAGCAGCCTTGTCAGCAGGGATGAAAATGACTCCTATTATCTTCAATAAGCTGATTTTTCAGGTCATTACGATTAGTTGTCAAACCTGATAAACTAAACTATAATAACAATGAGTACAATATTTAGAATGAGCTATAGGATAAAGGTCTTTAGGTTTGATCATATCTGATGCTAAATAAAAAGAAGGTTACAACTGTGGAAGTTAAACAATATATAAATGCAAAACTCGAGCAGGGAGCGGTTCATATTACTCTAATTGATCCTTCCCGGCAGGGTCCTGATGCAGCTGGCCGTTTGGCCGAAACAGCCCAGGAAGTAGGCAGTGATTTAATCTTTGTTGGTGGCTCATCGGGAGTGACTCAGCAGACTCTGACTGAAACGGCCGTAGCGGTTAAAGATCGCGTTTCCATACCGGTTCTGTTTTTCCCAACCGGTACCGATTCGATCAGCTTAAATCTTGATGCCTTTCTCTTGTTGAGTTTGCTCAACTCCCGTAATTCCCAGTTTGTTAGCGGAACTCAATCACGAATTGCCTCGCTGTTAAAGCGACTTGAGATTGAAGTCTTATCGGTTGGGTATATCCTTGTAGAGCCGGGGATGAAGCTCGGAGAGATTGGTGAAGCAGACCTGGTAGCGCGTGATAATTTCTGGCAGGCAATCGGCTATGCCTTGACAGCCCAGTTTATGGGGATGTCTTATGTCTATCTGGAAGCAGGCAACGGCTCTGCTCAGCCGGTTCCAGCCGGAATGATCAGGGCGGTAAAACGGGAAATTGATATTCCCCTTATTGTTGGCGGAGGTATACGCACCGCTATCGATGCCCGCCGGGTGCGTCAGGCAGGCGCCGATATAGTTGTTACAGGAACAGTAATTGAGACTGCGGGCTATCGTGAAAGGCTGCGTTCTATTCTTAGCGCGCTGAAAGACTAATTGTAAATTTTAATCTAACCGGTTTAACCATGTTAATAAGGGCAACTTCGCTATTGCGAAAGCTGCCCTTTCAGGTTTGTTAGTTTATTATCTTATTTTGGATCATCAGGATCTTGCACATTCTCCGCCGCGTCCGCTAACTGTTTCCAGGGCATGGTCAAGAACCGGAATTATAACAGCGAGGCATTCCTCTACAGCTTTCGGGCTGCCGGGCAGGTTAATAATCAATGTATTGCCACAGATACCGGCCAACCCCCTTGACAGCATTGCCTTATCAGTAACCTTGGCAGTTTCACGGCGAATAGCCTCAGGGATTCCCGGAACCAGCCTTTCCACTACATCAAGGGTTGCTTCAGGGGTTACATCCCGGGGGCTCAAACCGGTTCCGCCAGTTGTAAAAATTGCATCTATACCACTTGCAGCCATCTCACGCATTGCTCCGGCCAGGGCAGTCCGGTCATCTTCGACAACCTGGTAAGCTTCAGGATCGCCAAAAGGTTGTAATAATTCTTGAATACGGGGTCCGCTTAAATCTTCTCTGTCACCCCGGGAACCTTTGTCGCTGGCGGTTAGTATGCCAAAGCGGTAAGAAGGCTTAATTAAAATTTTGTCACCTGTTTTGATCTTTCCTCCCTGCAGTACCTCGGCAAAAATTCCTTCCCGGGGCATTACGCAATCACCGGCCTGATGGTATATAGCGCAGCGGGTGTGGCATTCTTTGCCGATCTGGGTTACCCGCAAAACAGCTTCAACACCTGCCTGTAAACGTGTGCCGACCGGCAAATTAACAAGGTCTATTCCCCTGGTGGTCAGGTTTTCTGCAAAATCGCCAGGCCCGACTTCGAGTCCTTTGGCAGTCATCTTTGCGATACTTTCTTCAGCCAGCAGGCTGACCTGCCGGTGGGCAAAACCGGCATGAGCATCATTTTCGAGTCCCTGCCCCTTAACTAACATTGCGGTCTTTACATTTCTTTTTCGTTGACCTTTCTTTTCGCTGGTACAAACGGCAATAATTTCAGCCATCAATTATGCTCACGGCGGTAGTGACCGGAGCGACCTCCCTTCTTTTCAACCAGACGTATATTCTGGATGACCATATTTTTGTCAACAGCTTTGCACATGTCGTATATTGTTAGAGCAGCAATACTGACCCCGGTCAGGGCTTCCATTTCAACTCCGGTCTGACCGGTTAGTTTCACCCTGACGCCAATTTCTATCATTGGCAGGGGCAGATCTGTAAGATCAAAATCAACATCAACACCGGTTATGCCGAGCGGGTGGGCCATGGGGATTAATCTGCCCGTTTCTTTTACCGCCATTACTGCTGCAACCTGGGCAACCCCTAAAACGTCTCCTTTGCTCATTTTCCCGGATCTGACCCGGTTTAAAGTTTCAGCGGAAACTAAAATTTCTCCCCGCGCGTAGGCTTCTCTTAAGGTGCTATCCTTCGCTGACACATCAACCATCCGCGGCCGTCCGGCCTGGTCAAAATGGGTCAGGGTGTCTGGGCCATCCGGTAGTTTGTGACCGGCAAAAAAATTACTGATAATAAAGTCAGCCAGGGCTTGCGGATCATTTAAATCAATAACCGGCTGGTCTACGGTTAAATCATCCCGGTCACTGATCAGCGCAATTGTGTTTTCACCGAGCAGGGGATGCTCATTCTGGCCGGAGCGAAGCACCTCAATTTTTAAATTGGTGGTTTTTTTGTCACCCTCCACCAAAAGCAGATCAAAATCTTTCAAAAGCGCAGTTGCTGCTTCCAGGCCGCTTTTCCCTGCCTTTGAACCAGTGAGATAAAAAATATCTCTGGTGGCAAAACCGGCAATTTCTGCACCGGCACGGGCAAAACGCCAACTATCTTTTCCCTGGTGATCAAGCTCAAAATGCTCTAGATTTCCCTTCAGGGCAGCAACTCGCAGGCCTTTTTCTCTTAATAACGGCAAGATGTTTTCTATAATTGTTGTTTTGCCTGCATCAGAACGAGCAGCAACCAGGTGGATAATTACAGGCGGCATTACAGTTCCTCCTTATACATAACCATTACAGATCTGTGAGAGTGGAATTTTATGTTTCTTAACCACCCGTTTTCGACATTGTTCGCATCTTTCCAGGTTGAACCGGTCCGCGGCGATTGTCACAGGACATCTGGTGTTCGGCGTGCTTTTTACTCAGCACCTCGCGAATAAGACTCTTCAAGGCTTCATGATCATTGATTACCGGTAGAACCGATATCTCGTCCTGCCAGTAAAGACAGGCTTTCAGGTTCCCTTCGGCAGTCAACCGCAGGCGGTTGCAGGCATCACAGAAATGCTTGCTTATCGGGTGTATTAAGCCGATTGTTCCCCGTCCACCCGGTATGGTATATGACTCGGCCGGGCCAGCCCCGCCAGGCAAAGGTGCAGGTGTTAAGGGCAAGCCCGCCTCAGCGGCAATATTTTCAACATAGCTGAGCGGCAGATAATGATCGCGGTAACCGCAATCGTGTCCACCAATCGGCATATACTCTATGAAGCGAATATGCAGTGGTTTATGGCGGGACAGCTCGAGGAAATCAATAATTTCATCATCGTTGATGCCCTTCATCAAAACTATGTTCAGCTTGACCGGGTGCAAATCTTCCCTCAATGCAGTTTTAATACCCTCTTGAACCTGGGCCAGCTCGCCCTTGCGGGTTATAGAATGATATTTTTCCGGCTGCAGTGAGTCCAGGCTGATGTTGACCCGTTTCAAACCGGCTTTTTTAAGCTCAGCGCCGTAGCGGGGTAAGAGTATCCCGTTGGTGGTCATGGCGATATCCTTGATACCGTCTATTGCTGCGATATCAGCGACCAGATCCACCACACCTTTGCGCACCAGCGGCTCGCCACCGGTTATTCTAATTTTAGTGATTCCCAGTTCTGCTCCGGCCCGAACTACCTTAATAATGTCTTCGTAACTGATGATATCATCATGGGTAATTTGTTCGATACCTTCTTCGCCCATGCAGTAGACACAGCGCAAGTTACAGCGGTCGGTAATAGAAATGCGCAGGTAATCGTGCTTGCGGCCATGTTTGTCAGTCAATGCCATAGTTGTTACAGCTCCTTCCGGCCGGCATCTCGCATACTGTAGCCGCCCATTTCTTCAACTTGCTTTTGGAAAGCGGGGTCTTTGATAATATTCATTAAAAGCTCTGCCGACTCGCTTTTGTAGAAAGAGTCGCTGAGCAAAAGGTCGTATCGCTCTTCCACCAGAGGTATAAAATCGAGGTTAAAAGCGCGTGCAGCCGGTAAAATTCCCAGGCCAACGGCAGCTGTTCCGGCAGCCACGGCGGCAGCGACATTCAGGTGGGTGTGCTCTTCACGTTCGTAGCCATAAATCTGGTTCGGTTCAAGCCCTGATTCCTCAAGGAGATAATCGAAAAGCAGGCGGGTTCCAGCGCCCCGCTGACGGTTAATAAAGCTGAGTTTTTTATTTACCAGGTCTTTAACTGACTCAATGTTTGCAGGGTTGCCCTTTGGAACAATCCAGCCTTGCATGCGGTAGACCAGATTTACCAGGTGAACCGTTTGTCCGGGAAGCATTTTTTCTATGTAAGAAATATTATAACTTTTACTGTCTGGGTCGAACAGGTGCACGCCGGCTAAATGGGCCTGGCCGCGTCCAACTGCGGTGATCCCGCCCAGGCTGCCCAGGTGAGCCGAAGATAAGTTGATCTGGGGGCTGCGTTCGCGCAGCGCTGTACCCAGCAGGTCGATGATCAGGTCGTGGCTGCCCGACGCAAGCAGATTATAGCGTAATTCTGTCTCGGGTCGGTACAGTTCAACTATTACTTCTTCTTCCTGCTCATAACCTAATGAATTGGCTGGGATTACCAGCAAACCATCAGCCTTAACCAGAGACATAGTTACCCCGGCACCCCGGGTCAATGGATTGGCAATATACTTGCCGTTCACATAGCCGATCGTCATGCGTATAAATTCTTCCACCCCGGCTTCGGAAACGAGGCGTCGCCCCAGGGTAACCTTAAGTTGCGGTCTGACAGGAAGGGGCAGCCCGTAATAGTTGAAAATAAGCGGTAAAACAAACCACTCCAGGCTCATGTAGGCTGAAACAGGATAACCGGGCAGACCGACAACCGGTTTGCCTTCAGCTTTACCGAGGATAGTCGGTTTACCGGGACGAGTGGCAACCCCGTGAACAAAGGTTTCTCCCAGTTCTTCCAACACTGAGTAGGTGAAGTCTTTGTCGCCTGCTGAAGATCCGGCGTTGATGATAACCAGATCACTTTCCGGTAAAGCTTTGCGTACGGCAGCTTTTATTGCTTCCCGGTCATCAGGAACAACCGGGTATATTTGCGGTTCGGCACCCCATTCGTTCAGGTAAGAGGCGATAACTGTGCTGTTAAAGTCGGGAATGCTTCCCCGGCTGCGTTTTGCTCCGGGAGCCACCAGTTCCGACCCACTGGGTATTACAGTCACCCGGGGTTTTGCCATAACTTCAAGTTCTTCAATGCCTCCGGCAATGAGAGCTCCCAGATCAGGGGGGCGCAGGCGGTGGTGGGCCGGTACAATCATTTCTCCGGCAACCAGATCTTCTCCAACGGGGCGAACATATTGCCAGGGAGTCGCCGGTGCTAAAATTTCAGCTGAACCATCTGGTAAAAGTTGAATATCTTCAATCTTAATCACTGCGTTGAAGCCTGAAGGTAAAGGGTTGCCTGTATTAACGTTTATATATCCTTCCCCAGGGGGCAGGGTTAGTGGTTTTTGGTCGGATGCGGTAAAAGTGTTTTCTGCCCTGACTGCGATGCCGTCCATGGCGGCCGCATGATATCCGGGCATTGAGAGAGCGGCAAAAACCGGGCCGGATGTGATCCGGTCCCGGGCTTTAATCGTGGGCACTGTTTCATGTTTCTGTTTGATCGGTGCCTGCCCGAGAAATAATTGTAATGCTTTCTTGCGGGGTATATTACTAAGATAAATTTTATGCATAATTGTACTCCTCTTAATCCCACAAAGTAATTTCAACAATGGTTCCTGCATTAAGACCTTCGCTTTCGGCAGGAATAACCAGCAGCCCATCAGCCTCAGCCAGGGTGCGCAGCATCCCAGAGCGTCCAAATACTGGAATAGCTATAACGTCGTTGCTATCATGCCCGAGCCTGACCCGCACATATTCTGTCCTTCCTGAACGGGAAGGCACATTGCGGCTCAGGGTTGCCTGGACCAGAGGTTGATAAGGTTTGCCCCTGCGGCCGGCCAGGCGATCAATAATAACTTTACCGAAAATAGCGAAAATGTTAAGTGCCGATACAGGGTGTCCGGGCAGTCCCAGGACCGGTTTGCTGTTACAGTTGGCAAGCAGGGTTGGTTTTCCCGGTTGTATGGCAATTCCTTCCACCAGTAATCCAGGTTTGCCCAGTTCGTTCATGGTCCGGGCGGTAAAATCACGGCTGCCCACCGAGCTTCCGCCAGAAAAGACCAGCAGATCAACCCGGCTTAACATTTCCGCACTTTTGGCTAAGAAAATTTCAAAGCGATCAGGTAATATGCCACCATACTCAATCGTTCCGCCCAGCTGTGCGGCCAGATATTGCAAAGCAGGAGCATTACTGTCGCGGATTTGGCCTGGTTTTAAACTAACTGTGTGATAATCAACCAGTTCGTCTCCACTGGAGAAAAAGCCGACTCTGGGGCGGCGATGCACGGGTACGCTGGTTACCCCAAGTGAGGCGAGCATCCCGATTTCCGGGGCACGAAGGCGATGACCCGCTTCCAGGGCCAGCGATCCATAACTTAGATCTTCACCGCGGCGGATAATATTTTCACCGGGAGCAACCTGCCTGAAACACTGAATCACGGATCCATTAACTTCTGTATCTTCAATCATCATCACAGCGTCGGCGCCTTCAGGGAGCATGCCGCCAGTATGAACCAGGCAGCATTGTCCTTTTTTAATCGAAGGAGCAACTTGCCCCATCAATACTTCACAGGTACATTCAAGCATTGCCGGAAGTCCTTCGCCGGCGCCAAAGGTGTCACGGGCTGCCAAAGCGTATCCGTCAACAGTGGATCGATCGAAACCGGGGACATCTTCCGGGGCAAAGATATCCTCTGCCAAACAGCGGCCCCCTGCTTCGGCGATGGCTATATTCTCAGCAGACAGAGGTAGAAAATTCTGGTCGATTATTTCCAGCACTTCGTCGGGGTCGGTAACCCGCATCAACTTCATCCTGTCACCTCAGTTTCGGGCGGTTATCTAGAGTATAACGATATAAAAATCGCGCCTCCTTAGTACCGGAAACGCGGTGTTTAGCCTAGTCTCCTTTCCGAATACGGGAGGCTGGAGAATTTCTTCTCCAGCCCAGGCCGATCACCATAGTGAATAGCCCCTGCAGGTGAGTCGGCTCGGAGGCTTAATATTATTATCCAAGCCCATTATAACATAACTTACTAAATCCGGTAGATGTAGTTTAAATAAGTTTACAGGGTTAATAATTATAGCCCGGAAGCTGGCCGGGTCATAAAGGTTAGTATGGAAAAAGCAGTAACCCGAGAAATGCTCCCAGGCCGATGTAGTATAGGGGATTTATTGGCCGCAGCAGGCTTGCTGCCAGAACTATACCGAAAATAAGTGCTGTCCAGTAGTCTGTAATTGCAGTTTGGCTCAGGGTATAAGAAGCCAGCAGGATTAAGGCCACCATAGCGGCACGTAGTCCGATCAGAAAATTTGCAGAGCGCTGATCCTGGATTACTCTGAAGAGTATTTTTGATAGTAATAGTAACAAAACTAGTGAGGGAGTAATTACACCAAGTGAGGCGATTAAAGCGCCTGGTATTCCGGCTAACTGGTAGCCGACGAAAGTTGCAGCGTTGATTGAGACCGGGCCGGGAGTCATTTCAGCCACAGCGATAATGTCCAGAAATTCTGATGCACTAAGCCAACCGTGGACGTTAATAACCTCGGCTTCCATCAAAGGAATCATTGCGTAACCGCCGCCGATTGTAAAAAGCCCCACCTTGGCGAAAGTCCAGAAAAGTGTGAGTAATAGTTCAACCATCAGCGGTAATCCCCCCGACAGACAATAAGCCCGATTAAGCCACCAGCAACCAGAACGAGAATCGGATGCAGTTGGCTAAGAATAGCCACGATCAGTAACACCAGTGTAAGGACAACACTGCGCCAGCCGGATAAGATATCCCGCCCCATGCGAATAGCGGCATAGGCGATCAAGGCTACAACGGCTGGTCGCAATCCGTAAAACAAAGCTTGCACATATAAGTTGTCTTTAATTAATGGATAGAGCCAGGCGGCAATTACAAGCAGAATAATCACAGAAGGTGCGGTTACACCAAGTGCCGCCACCAGCCCGCCGATTGTGCCGCGCAGCCGCACCCCGATCTGTATCGAGCTGTTTAAGGCCAGCTGTCCCGGCATGCCCTGGGTAATGATTAGCATGTCGGAGAAAACTTTGGGGCTGACCCATTTTCGCTTGTAAACCACTTCCTGCTGAACAACGGGCAAGATTGCATAGCCGCCGCCAAAAGTAAAAGCGCCTACTTTTAGAAAAGTGAGCAGAATAACCCACAGGGATTCCTGTTTGCTGTTTTTTGTTTCACTTTCCGGCATTAAATGATCACTTCCGGTTATTTGTGTGGGAGATGATTGTTCAAATCGGCAGCCCCTGCTTTTAATTCCAGCGCTTCAAAAACTCGCATGACCGCCTGGAGTGAAACAATCAGGTTTTCTCTTTCCTCAGAGGTTAAATTTTGAGCCAGGTTGTTGA
>CAZCHW010000034.1:0-11063 GCA_964498375.1 uncultured Syntrophomonadaceae bacterium
CTGGTTCGCCGTAAAAACCGGCCGGTCCGGAAAGAACTGCGTAGGCCAGGTGCATTGTTTCAAGCCTGATCGGGCTGTTTATTCCAGGATACTCTTCTTCAAACATCCCCACTGAAACGGCCAGGGCTTCCTGCCAGGTTGCAGCTGCCAGGGACTCCCCATTTTCTGTCAGCACCCCGTTTTCGAAAAATAGGGCCCGAGAGTAATGAATTAAACCGCGATCATTAAAGATCATCCTGGTGGGTATAGCAGTATGTAATGGGTACCCATCATAAGTTATCCGCCACTGCACCGCATAAGACAGTCTGTCAGCCCAGCCGGTGGTTGAGACTGATTCCAGCCTCAGTTCAAAAGGCCAGCCACCGTGATAGCTAAGCAGGTTGTTACTGTTGTTCAGGGCGTCAAGATAGCTCACAGTTGCCCGGCCCTCTTCAATGCGGGGATTGGAATATTCCAGCCCCGAACCGGTCAGGCGTAAACCTTTTTCGCCATCAGTGTATATTAACCCGCCATCTTTTTCTTCAATCACTCGGGCCAGGTTATAATCTACAAAAAAAGTTTTCAGCAGCAGCTCCCGGTCAATCTCTTCCGGCTTCAGTAAAGGCTTATGCAGGGTTACAGAACCTTGCGGAAGGTACAGCGGCTGTGGTAAGTTTATCTGTCTTTCGTTAACAGTCTCAACCATATCAGCGGTTAAATGAAAATAAAGATTGTATTCCCCCTGGAGCAGTTCCGAAACTGCTTCAGCCAGACTTTGTCCGGTTGCACTGCTCACCGGAGCGCGCAGCAGAAGTTGTGAATCAACAGTACTGGCGGTGAGCACCAGATCACCATTTACATCCCGCAGTTCCACCCCGGTCAGGCGATCATTTACTTCCAGCGGTACCCAGGGAGTATCAGGTCCCACCGGAAGCGCCGGGTTAAAATAGAAAGTAATAAGTTTACTCGCTTCTTCATTATCGGTAATACTGCCTGCCTCACCGGCTACAGTTAACTGGGAGAGGCTATCCTCCATGAGAGACCAGAGGGTTACCAGCTCCTGCCGGCCTCCTTCGGCCAGGTAATAGCCATTTTCAACAGGTATTACCGCAAAAGCAGGATAAATAACCTGTTCGAGAGGTCGAGGCCGTTCAACGACCACCCTCTCATAAACATCCTCTGCCACTAATTCCGCCGGTTGCCTGCCATACCAGAGCTGATAGGTCAAATAAAGGCTTAGGCCAACCAGGATAACCAGTAATAAACTTTTAATTTTTTCAACCATTTTCGGGTCCCTCATCTTCAGGCAGTCCGGGCAGGGTAAAAACAACCCTGGTTCCTGCCCCTAGAACACTGTCAATAGTTATTATGCCGCCATGGCTTTCGATAATTTTACGGGCAATTGATAAACCTAAGCCTGTACCACCATAATCACGGCTTCTGGTCTTTTCTACCCGGTAAAACCGTTCAAATATTCTGGGCAACTCTTTTTCAGGAATACCCTGACCGGTGTCACTGATGATAACTTTAACCTGGTCTTCATCAGCAGCGGCATCTATGGCAATCTCACCTTCCGCATCAGTATATCGGGCCGCGTTGTTAAGCAGGTTTGTAAATACTCGCATCACCTTGTCACGATCGACCTGAACGTGAACATTTTCTGCAATATTGATTTTAATTTGCGGCAGGGTGGTACTCAACTTTTGTTTCAGCTGATCTACTGCTTCAAAAGAAAGCCTGCTTAGATTTACAGCTGATTTCTCCCAAAATACCTGGCTTGCATCCATTTGCGAAAGAGCCAGCAAATCTTTGACCAGGTTAACCATACGGTCAGTTTCACGCGATAGAACCTGCAAAAAACGATTTCGGGTTTCCGGTTCTTCTGCAGCGCCGTCAAGCAGGGTTTCTACATAACTTTTCACCGTCGCCAGCGGAGTGCGCAGTTCATGAGAAACATCAGCTACAAATTCTTCCTGTCTTTTGGTCAGCTCTCGCTCCCGGGTTACATCATGCAGAACTATCAGGGTTCCGTCCAGCTTTCCTTTACCGACTTTAAACGGTGCAATTTTAATCTGCATAGTGCAATCTGGAGACGGATTTGAGATTTCAGCCATCAGGGGTTGCTGGTTACGCAAGAAGCGGCGCATGGTATCAGCGCCAATAAGGTTGCGTAACAACCCAAAACCGGAACGATTCAAACCAGGGGTCTTAATACCTAAAATCTTAATTAACCGCCGGGCGGAAGGATTGAGCAAAATAACCTTACCCGAACCGTCCAGGGCTACAATTCCGTCGCTCATGTTGTTGATTATCGCTTCAACTTTACTTTTTTCTGTCGAAATCTCATTAATGGTTACGCTAAGCTGTTCTGCCAGGTAATTAAACGTTTCACCAAGGCGGCCGATTTCATCAGCAGTTTTCACCACAATTTTACTGGAAAAATCTCCGCCAGCCATTTTCAGAGCCTGATCAGTAACTTCCTTGATCGGCGCAGTAATTGTCCTGGTCAGAACGACACCAAGCAAGAAGCTTACCGCCAGGGCAAGGGCCACCCCGGTCAGAAGAATTGCTTTCACTTCATTTAAAGTATCATCAACGGCCTTCAATGATCCACTAAGGTAAATAACACCAAGCACATTCTGGTCATTTTGCACTGGGAAAGCCAGGTAATAGCGCCTTTCCAGGTTTGCGGCATCATAGCGCATATTATCGCTCAGCTGCCCGGTCAGGGCCCTGGTGATCTCCTCCCGAATCAAACGACGGCCTATCAAACTTTGGCTCCCGGAGGTACCGATAATATGCGCATAATTATCAAGAATAATAATTTCCATTTCATGTAAATCTCGAAATTCCCGGGCCAACCTGACCGTATCTTCAGCCCAGGCCTGGCTTTCGCCAAAACCTGGTTCCATGAAAACAGAGAGCAACCGAGCCTGATTTTCCAGGCTTTCTTTATAGTTACGTAGATAGTACTGTTCCAGGGATTGAACCAGATAAACGCTGATTAATTGCAGGGAAAAGAGGATGAGCATCAGGTATATAAAAATTATTTTCCACTGTAGGCTGTTAAATAGTTTTCCTCCGCCTGAAATAATAGCCGACACCCCTCTTGGTATGAATGTAGTCAGGCTTTGCCGGATCCCGTTCAAGCTTCTCTCTCAGGCGCCGCACTGTCACATCAACAGTTCGTTCATCACCGATATAATCATAACCCCAAACCTGGTTCAGCAGTTGATCCCGGCTAAAAACATGGCCGGGCTTTAGCATAAGATAAACCAGGAGATTAAACTCCCTGGAGGTTAAATCAACAGGTTTGCCCTGATTATAAACTTGAAATTCATCACGGTCCACAGTAATTGAACCGATAGTCAGCTTGCCCTTGTCATTCTTTACATTGAAGGCTCCGGGTTTACTGCGGCGCAGAGTTGCTTTCACCCGAGCGATAACCTCTCGGGCTGAAAACGGTTTGGTTACATAATCATCCGCACCCAATTCCAAACCTAAGACCTTATCAACTTCCAATTCTTTCGCTGTTAACATAATAATCGGGGTATCTTTTTCTGTCCTGATTTCCCGGCATACGGTAAAACCGTCTTTACCGGGCAACATGATATCAAGCAGTATCAAATCGGGGCTGTCCCGTCTGACCGCTTCCAGGGCGCTATCGCCATCGTAGGCTGTAATCACCCGGTAACCCTCTTTTTCCAGGTTGTATTGCAGAATATCAACAATCGGTTTTTCATCGTCAACAACCAGAACTGTATACATATTTACCCCACTAGGCCAGTAATACCGGCCGTTATTAATACAACTGGATCAGCACAGTTGTCTATTTCGCTTGTAACAAGCCCAATCCCTGCCAATGCAGGGAGGTATAAGCGCTGCTGTCCGGGAAATAAAACAAGCCCTTCTCCCGAGTCAGAGAAGGGCCTACTGCTCAGGGAACTTGTTATGGTCTGAAAAACTGCAAAGGATCGATCGGTTTATGCTGGTAGTAGGTCAGCCATTCACCGGAACCGTCATCAAGCCGAATCTCAAAATGAAGATGTGGTCCGGTTGAACGCCCTGTTGAACCAAGCCTGGCTATAACATCACCCTGTTCAACTACCTGGCCTTCGTTAACCAGGTTAGTTTCGTTGTGCAAATAAAGCGACCAAAATGATCCATGGTAGATAATCAGATAATTACCCTGAGTCCCCCCGTAACCGGAAAACCAGACCACTCCGCTGTCAGCAGCAAGTATGTTGGAACCCATAGAACCATGAATATCAATTCCGGTGTGCCAGGTGCTGAAGCCCCTGCCGGGTGTCACGCCTCCACCCTCTTCTACCGGCCAGATAAATTGTCCGGTTCCAACTGAAGGAACCTGCGCAGTACCCCAGGATTCAACCTGAGTTACCGGTTGCTCAACAATTCTTTCACTCACCTTAACTCGGGAAACCTCCTGTCCGTTTTCCCGGGCAACGTGGTAAATCAGCTCTTTTTCACCTTCCCGGCCTTCAACAAGAACTTCTTTTTGCACGATCCACATTTCTTCATCTTCAACTATTTTAATTTCAAAAGGAACATGTTCAGTAACTGTTACCTCTTCAAGGGTCTGGACCTGAATTCCTTCACCGTTCAGCGGAGGCAGATCTTCCTCATTCAAGGCCAGTTCAATTGGCGACAGAAACGCCAAAGCTTGATCTACAGCAGCCAGGTCTTGACTTAACCAGCTCCGGCTGTCCAAACTACCCCTGCTGAAAGCTGAGGAGGCGTAAACAACAGGTTTTTGCTCCACCCCGTTATTTAAAGTTATCATTTCGACAATTTCTTCAGGATCAAAAATTTGTTCGGGGGATACGCTGCAGGGCTCGATACTGAGTTCATCAGAGATGCTGGTGTCCAGGGTCTTTACCCCATAACCGCTGCGACTATATGCCGCTTTCAGGGAAACGAGCAACTCTTCAAAATCATTTTCCTCGCGCAATGCCACCAGGGGATTTCCATTAACAGTGAGCATGTAAGCATCTGTCAGGAAATTCATCTGCTGGCGAATCAACATTTCAACCCGCTCAGGGGTAGATATTGAATCGGGTCGATACTCCCTGGCTACCACGATATTTGTATCGGGGATCATCGACATTCCGTATAAATCAGCACAGCGCAGAGTTAGTTCATCAACAAAACGGTCAAGATCTTTTGCTTCTTTTATAATACCAACTTCGGTGTCGTTAAGAGTGACCACATAAACAAATCGTCCGAGATAATCATGCAGGCCAAGCGATAATGAAATCATTAATGCGCTGGCCAAAATAAAGTATATACCTTTTACCTGCCTGGTTTTAAACCAATTCTTTATATTTGCATGCTGCTCTTTAAGCCGCTTCTGCTTTTTACTTTTCGGACGTTTGCCGGCGGGCACAAATTGGACAGAACCTGAATTCATGGCATTTGTCCTTTCTGTCTTCAAGATGTCAGTTAGCCCACTCTCTTTCTCTAACAGCCTTCTGCAAAAAAAGAGCATTGCCGGTTGAGCTAATGCCTTAACGTTAGAATTATATCATTTTAATTCAATCAGGGCAAACGATAAGCAATCTGCCGTGCGGCTATCAGACCTGAAGCCGATGCCTGGATCAGCCCCCTGGTTACACCTGCACCGTCTCCAACAGCAAAAAGGTTTTTAATATTCGTTTCCAGGCTGTTATTCAACGCAAGCCGGTACGAGTAAAATTTTACTTCCACCCCGTAGAGTAAGGTGTGGCGCGAATTTATGCCCGGCGCCATTTTATCAAGGGCTTCCAGCATTTCCATTATCGCCAGTAAATAACGATAAGGCAAAACCAGGCTTAAATCGCCGGGAGTGGCTTCGCACAAAGTCGGGCGTACCAGGCCGCGGGAAATTCTTTCCGGAGTTGAGCGCCGTCCCATCATCAAATCACCCAGACGCTGAACCAGTACCCCGTCACCAAGCATATTGGCCAGGCTGGCAATATAACGGCCGTAGCGAATCGGCTCATTAAAAGGCTCAGTAAACGATTTGCTGACCAGGAGAGCAAAATTGGTGTTGTTGGTTCTAACCTCAGCAAAGCTATGTCCGTTAACTGTTACCAGTCCGTCATTGTTCTCTGTAACGACCACCCCGTAGGGGTTCATGCAAAATGTCCGAATTCGATCGTCAAACTGACTGGTAAAATAGATTAATTTCGATTCGTAAATTTGATCAGTTAAATTTTCCATAATCACTGCCGGAACTTCAACCCGCACCCCTATGTCGACAGGATTATTTAAACCCTGTAAGCCAAGCAGTTGTGATTGGCGCTGCATCCAGTCGGCACCAATCCTTCCCGGACAACAGATGACATATCCGGCTGTTAACATCTCACCGCCGGCCAGCCTGACCCCTTCAATTCGATTATCCCGGCAGATCAGTTTCTCCACTGTAGTGTTCATGCGAATTTCTACTTTGGTACTAAGCTTCAGATACATTTTTTCCAGGATTTTATAACAGTTCTCAGTTCCAAGGTGCCTGATCCGGGCAGGAATCAGGCTCAACCCTGCAGCAGCAGCACGACGCTCCATTTCTTTAATGGCCTGACGGTCAGTGCCATATACTTTTTCTGAAGCGCCGAAGGATAGATAGGTTTGGTCGACCTCTTCAATCAACTGTTCAATAGCGGTCGCATCAATAAAGTCTCCAAGGTTTCCGCCAAAATCAGGAGAAAGAGTCAGTTTGCCATCACTAAAGGCCCCGGCTCCTCCCCAGCCGCAGGTGATAGCGCAGGGGTCGCAGCGCAAACAGCGCCCATACTCGCGCTGGGTTTTACAGCTCCTCTTTTCCAGGGGAGAACCTTTATCGATGATCAGAATCCGGTGATTTCCAACCCCGGAAAGTTCGAGTGCAGCAAAAATACCGGCCGGGCCGGCACCGACAATGATTACATCGTAATCGCTGCTTTTAATCATTTAGCTAACCTTCTTCCCGGACAGATTCGCGGGCTACATTAGCAAACTTTGTATAACGATCAAGAAAGTATAGTTCTATCAGACCAGTCGGGCCATTACGCTGCTTGGCTATGCTTATTTCGGCAATATTGCCTTTATCGCTGTCTTTATTATAGTAAGAATCCCGGTAGATAAACATTACCAGGTCGGCATTGGCTTCAATACCGCCCGATTCCATTAAGTCACTCAGTATAGGCCGTCGATCAGGCCTTTTCTCAACCGCACGGCTAAGCTGGGAAAGCGCCACAACCGGCACTTCCAGTTCTTTAGCCAATGCTTTCAGCGCCCTTGATATCTCAGAAAGTTCCTGCTGGCGGCTCTCACTGCGCCCATAACCACGCATCAGCTGCAGGTAATCGACAAATATTGCCTCTAAGCCCTTTTCTGCCTTCAGGCGGCGAGCTTTGGCCCGAACCTCCATGACCGACAATGAAGCGCTGTCATCAATATATAGAGGCGATTCGCTGAGTGGACCGACAGCACGAGTTAGCTTATGCCATTCTTCCTGGCTGAGGAAACCGCGCCGCATGTTTTGTGCGTCAATCTGCGATTCAGCGCAGAGCAAGCGTTGCGCCAGCTGATCTTTAGACATCTCCATGCTAAAAATTGCTGTCGTTCTTTTTTCGCGAACGGCAATTTGCTGGGCCATATTCAGGGCCAGGGTCGTTTTTCCCATACTAGGCCGGGCAGCTACGACGATCAGGTCAGAGTTCTGCAGTCCCGAGGTTAGCCGATCAAGATCAGTAAAACCTGTGGCCAGCCCGGTTACTCCCTTTTTCTCATCATATAATTTTTCTATTCGATCAAAGGCCTGGACAAGCACCTCTTTAAGCGATGAAAACCCCTGCTGCTTGCCTCTCTTGCCGATTTCAAAGATCAGTTGTTCTGCTTCATCAAGAAATTCATCCACATTGTGGGGTGTTTCAAAGCTTTTAGTTACAATTCCTGTAGCCGTCTGGATTAGAGCCCGTAAAATTGATTTTTCTCTAACTATCTGAGAATGGTACTCAATATTTGCGGCAGTTGGTACTGCGTTTGCCAGAGTAACCAGGTAAGCCCTGCCGCCGACTTCTTCCAGGCTCTGGCGCCGCTGCAGCTCTTCAGAAAGAGTAACCAGATCAACCGGTTCACCTTTTTCGCTTAAAGAAATAATTGAACCATATATTTTTTGATGAGCCGTGCTGTAAAAATCATCTTCAGAAAGCAGTTCAGCTGCCGAAAATATGGCCTCCCGATCGATAATCATCGAACCAAGTACTGATTGCTCGGCTTCCTTACTTTGAGGAGGAACCCTGTCGCTTATAACTACCAACTGTCTGTAACTCCCTTCATCAGCAGCTAATCTTCCTGGACTACCCGCACCTTAATATCTGCTTTGACTCCGGGGTAAAGACGCGCGGCGGCAGTAAAGTCCCCCAGATGCTTGATTGGCTCGTTAATTTCTAATTTCTTTTTATCAAGATTGAAGCCTGCTTCACTTAATTTAGCTGCAAGATCTGCCGGGGTGACAGAACCAAACAGTCGGCCGCCTTCACCTGCTGGCATTTTAAAAACCAGTTCAAGACCGGCCAAACGGGCTGCCTTAGACCTGGCTTCTTCCTCCTGTCGCTGAGCTTCCGCCTGGAGAACCTCTTTTTTCTGTTCCCATTCTTTTAAGCGTTGCGGGGTGGCTTCAACCGCTAAATGGCGGGGCAGAAGATGGTTACGGGCATATCCCGGTGCCACTTCTTTTAATTCTCCCTTTTTACCCAGGCTAGGTACATCTTTTTGCAGAATAACCTTCATGTGATAATTTCTCCTTTCTGCACTTCCTAAAGCAATAATTCGCTCCCCGGGGGAAGTGATCCTGCTGCGCAAAAAAAACAGCGTCCGCACAAAATTGATGGACGCTGTTTATTTAATCTGGTTTGCTTAAAGTTTACTCAGATGTAAACGGAAGCAAAGCCATAATTCTCGCCTTCTTGATCGCCCGGGTCAGCTGGCGCTGGTGCCTGGCGCAGTTACCGGAAATCCGGCGGGGCAGGACTTTGCCTCTTTCAGTTACAAACCTTTTCAGCTTCTCATATTGTTTAAAATCAACTGTTTCAATTTTATCAACGCAAAAGCTGCAGATTTTCTTTTTCGGCTTTCTTCCTCTGTCACGCCTCAATTCCGTAACCTCCTTTCATTAAAAAGGAACATCTTCGTTACCGAGATCAATATCGTCCACATCAGGACCGTCAAAATCGCTGCGGCTAGTATCGGAACTGCCTTTGCGATCGAGGAAACGGACATCATCTGCTACAACCTCTGCAACCTTACGCCTGATTCCCTGGCTGTCGTCATAAGATCGGACCTGGAGGCGGCCGGTTACAGCTGACAGGCTGCCTTTTTTGAGAAAGTTAGCACAGTTTTCAGCCAGCTTTCGCCAGGTAACAATATTGATAAAGTCAGTTTCCCTTTCTCCCTGCTGGTTTGTAAAAGGACGGTCAACCGCAAGGGTGAATGTTGCCACCGGTACTCCGTTGCCGGGAGTATAGCGGAGTTCCGGATCGCGCGTTAACCGACCAATTAAAACAATCTGGTTTAGCATGACACACCGTCCTTTATATGATTGATTACTCTTCACTTTATTCTGCCTCTGCTTCAACTGCTTCGGCTTGCTCAGCCGGAACATCTGAAGCTTCAGCTGTTACTTCCGCACCATCTGCCGAATTGTCGACTTCCGAAGCCGGCTCTTCAGCAGGCTCTTCAGCAGGCTCACCTGCTTCTGCAGCCGCTGCTTTCTCAGCCTGGGCTGCAGCCGCTGCCGCATCGGCCTCGGCTTTTTCTACTGCCGCCTGGTAATCCTGCTCTTCGATCGAGACAACCATATAACGAATTACGGTATCAGTTACCCTGAAATAGTGTTCGATCTCGGGAATTACTGAACCTTCTCCGCTGAAATAAACCAGATAATAGTGGCCTTCTGTATGCTTGTTGATTTCGTAGGCAAGGCGCCGCTTCCGCCAATCAAGGACTGTACTGACAGTGCCGCCTTCTTTGGTAATAGCAGTTTTCAGTTCACCCAGGACTTCCTGGTGCTGGTCCGTCTCAATATCCGGGCGGATAATGAGCATAATCTCATAAAAACCCATTTCTTTTCACCTCCCTCTGGACTAGTGGCCCCCGTTAGGGAGCAGGGAATAGCCTGAAACATGATAGCACATAAGCAAACTTTAGACAAGTATTTAAGGCTGGTGATTATTTTGTCGTTTCGGTATAGGCCGAACTTTTTTTGACTAATTCCAGGATACCTTTGATAATCCCGGCAACCGGAACGGCTAAAACCATGCCAAGCAGACCGGCCAGCCTGCCCCCGGCCAAAATAGCCAGAATTACAGTAATTGGTTTCAGTTTAACTATACGTCCCAATACTACCGGAGCGAGTAACATGCCGTCCAAAATTTGAATAACCAGGTATACAATAATAACCAGCAAGGGAGAGGGAGTAAGTGGCGACAGGCTGATCAGCACAGCAGGGACAGCTGCAATATAAGGACCAATATATAAAATAAAGTTAAAGAGCCCGGCTAACAAACCAAGCAGAAGCGCATATGGCATACCTATGATTGCCAGAACTATGCCGGTTACCAAACCGACTATAGTACAGCGAATCAGGGAGCCGCGTATAAACGTCCCGGCATTATTATCAACAATAGCCATAATTTCCCTGGCCTTATAACGGCCGGCCGGAGGGACCAGATCAAGTATTTGTTCACGGATAGAGTGAAAATCGTACAGCAGATAAAAGACAATGAATAGAACCAGGAAAAAATCGACTGCTCCACCAATCAACGACATTGAAGCCTCGGCAACATATTCGACAGCCTGGTGTAGATTGTCGGTGATATTAACCAGGTAGCTGCTGACCTGCTCCTCAATGTCGAGGTTAATCGTTTGCTGGGAAAACCAGGATAGAAACTCTTCCCAGCGCATCACATAATGCGGAAAAGCTTCGATAAGCTCTGTAGTTTCTGTGTAAATCACCGGAACAATAAGGCTAATCAAGATGGAGCAAAACAGCAGAAAAATAATAAAGACCAGCACAGTAGCCAGTCCGTGTTTTAGCTTAAACTTTT
>CAZCHW010000035.1:0-2797 GCA_964498375.1 uncultured Syntrophomonadaceae bacterium
CCAAAAGTCATGGATTTTCCCACCGGAACCTTCAATGCGCCTGATTACAGATATTTTTGCCTTTGCCGCGGCAGAAGTGCCAAAATGGAATACGATCAGCATCAGTGGTTATCACATCCGTGAGGCCGGATCAACGGCTGTCCAGGAGCTGGCTTTTACCCTGGCTGACGGGTTTGCCTATGTTGAAGCCGGAATGAAGGCAGGACTTGATGTTGATTCTTTTGCCCCGCGCCTTTCCTTCTTTTTTAATGCTCATCTAGATTTTTTTGAAGAAATCTGTAAATACAGGGCTGCTCGGCGGATCTGGGCCAGGCGGATGAAAGAAAAATACGGAGCAAAGGACCCGCGTTCACTTAAACTGCGTTTTCATACCCAAACCGCCGGCTGCAGCCTGACCGCTCATGAACCGGAAAACAATATTGTGCGGACTGCCCTGGAAGCGCTTGCAGCTGTATTGGGTGGAACCCAATCGCTTCACACCAATTCGATGGATGAAGTGTTGGCCCTGCCGACCGAAAGGGCTGTCAAAATTGCCCTGCGAACCCAGCAGGTAATTGCCCATGAAAGCGGAGTGACAAACACCATAGACCCCCTGGGCGGTTCATATTTTGTGGAAAGCCTGACAGACCAGATGGAGGCCGGGGCAGAGAAATATTTTAAACGGATTGAGGAGCATGGTGGAGTTTTGGCAGCGATTGAGCAGGGATTTTTCCAGCAGGAAATCGCCGATGCCGCCTATAATTATCAGTGTGCAGTTGACCAGGGGAAGCAAGTGGTGGTTGGGGTAAACCGCTACAGCAGCTGCGAACCAATGCAGATTGAACTGTTAAAGATTGATCCTGCAGTAGAGCAGAAACAGGTTGAGCGTTTGCAGCGGCTGCGTGAACGACGCGATAACCCCGCAGTGCAGTGTGCTCTGGCTGATCTGCAAAAAACGGCAGCAAGCAGCGATAATATAATTCCGAAAATACTTGAGGCGGTAAAAGTTTATGCGACAGAGGGTGAAATTGTTAGCTCGCTGAAAGAAGTTTTTGGTGAATACCGGGAAAAACCGCTCTTCTAGCTGAAGGCTTATTAAGGTGGTGAAGGCTGATGAATCAAGGCAAAAGAATCAGGGTACTGGTGGCAAAACCGGGGTTGGATGGTCATGATCGCGGAGCCAGGGTTGTGGCCCGCGCCCTGCGCGATGCAGGACTGGAAGTTATTTATACCGGCCTGCATCAGACCCCTGAACAGGTAGCTGAAACGGCATTACAGGAAGATGTTGATGTAGTTGGCTTGAGCATTTTGTCGGGAGCGCACATGACCCTGGTTCCGCGGATAAAAAAATTATTGGTTGAAAAAGAGCTGGATGATGTGCTGCTTTTGGTTGGAGGAATTATTCTCGAAGAAGATGCAACCATCCTGCTGAATGAAAAATGGGCTGATCAAATCTTCAGGCCGGGCGACCCGCTTGATTTGATTGTCAGCTACCTAAAGAGTAAATTTTAACAGTATTATAGCGGCAAGGGGTGGCATATGAGCGAGAAGGACTTACGAAAAGCGCAGGTTCGGGTTACGGAGCTGCGCCGGTTAATCGATGAACATAATTATCTTTACCACGTGCTTGATCAGCCACAGATTGAAGATCATCTCTTTGATCAGCTGATGCGCGAACTAATTAACCTGGAAAACCAATACCCCCAGTTGCAAAGCCCCGATTCACCGACCCTGCGGGTTGGCGGTCGTCCGCTGCAGTCATTTGCAGCGGTAGAACACCTGGTGCCCATGCTGGGCCTGGAAAATGCCTTCAGTGAAGAAGAACTGCTTGATTTTGACGGCAGGGTGCGCCGAATCAGCGGCCTGACCGAGATCGAATATTTTTGTGAGCTCAAGTTTGACGGGTTGGCTGTTTCACTGCTCTACCAGGAAGGCCTTTTTGTGCGAGGTTCAACCCGGGGTGATGGAATAACCGGCGAGGAAATTACCCAGAACCTGAAAACCATTCGTCAGATTCCGCTCAAGCTGGAAAAACCGCTTACCCTGGAGCTGCGTGGCGAGGTTTATATTAATAAAAAAGATTTTGCCAGCTTAAACCGGGAACGGGCTGAGGCAGACTTGCCTCTTTTCGCCAACCCGCGCAACGCGGCAGCCGGTTCAGTTCGCCAGCTTGATCCCCGCCTGGCTGCCGCCAGGCCTCTGCGCATTTTTATATATGGGCTGGGTGAACACAGTTTAAAACTGACTGGTCAGGCAGAGCTGCTTGATTACCTGGCCGGACTGCGCCTTCCGATCAACGAACACCGGACCTTGTGCCACGGGCCTGCCGAAGTATGGCAGTACTGTAAAAAATGGCAGATAGAAAGGTCGGCATTGCCTTACGAGATTGATGGAGTAGTGGTTAAGGCAAACAGCCTGGCCCTGCAGCAGCGCTTAGGCAACACAGCCCGCAGCCCGCGCTGGGCGATTGCCTACAAGTACCCGGCAGAAGAAAAAGAGACCAGGGTGCTGGATATCCAGGTTAATGTTGGACGAACCGGGGCGATAACCCCGGTGGCAATCCTGCAGCCGGTAAAAATCAGCGGCAGTACTGTGCAGCGGGCCAGTTTGCACAACGAAGACCTGCTGCGTGAGAAGGGGATCATGATCGGCGATAAGGTGATTCTGCGAAAAGCAGGTGAAATTATCCCCGAAATAGTGAGGGTTTTGCCGGAAAAACGCGATGGCAGTGAGAAAAAATTTACCATGCCCGCACAATGCCCTTCCTGCGGAACGCAAACAGTCCGGCTAAGCGGAGAGGCAGCCCTGCGCTGTCTGA
>CAZCHW010000035.1:2807-10870 GCA_964498375.1 uncultured Syntrophomonadaceae bacterium
TCCTTCCTGTCCGGCTCAGCTGGTAGAAAAAGTGGTCCATTTTGCTTCCCGGAGGGCCATGGATATAGAAGGTCTTGGGCCTGCAGTGGCTGAACTGCTTTACAGCAACCACCTGGTTTCTGATGTGGGAGATTTATACTACCTGGAACGGGAACAGTTATTGACGCTGCCGCGCCTGGCAGAAAAATCGGCTGATAATCTGCTTGCCGCGATCGAAGCAAGCAAAACTAACCCCCTGAGGCGCCTGCTCTTTGGTTTGGGTATTCGTTTTGTCGGTGAGAAAGCGGCCCGGTTACTGGCTGAACATTTTGGTGATCTTGAAGCGCTGCAGCAGGCTGATCCTGAAAATATGACAGGTTTGGAAGAGATTGGCCCGAAAATTGCCGAAGCGGTGGCAAGTTATTTTGCCACTCCGGGAACTGATCGGCTGCTGGAAAAACTTAAACAGGCCGGGGTTAACTTTATTGAACCGCAGGGCAGAACAGAAGCAAGTAAGCTGACGGGCCAAACTTTTGTATTCAGCGGAGCCCTTGAACGCTACACCAGAGATGAAGCGGCCGCCCTGGTGGAAGAGCTGGGAGGGAAAGTAAGTTCCTCTGTGAGTAAAAAAACTGGTTACCTGGTTGCCGGTGATCAAACGGGCAGTAAGCTGGACAAGGCGCGCGCCCTTGGTATAAAGATTATCAGTGAAAGTGAATTTGAAAAACTGGTAAACCGCTAACCTTAAGTTAAGTTTTTTAGTTTAGAACCTTTCCTGGAGGATAAACGATGGAATTTGAACAGCTCTTCAATCTCAAGTCAGGCGAGGAAAGCTGGCAGTTTTTACAGGCAATTCTTGATTCACTTTCTGATGCTGTCTCTGTTGTAGACGAAAAAGGGATGGGTATTATGATTAACCGTGCTTACACACGCCTGACCGGCATGGACAAGGAACAGGTATTAAAGAAACCGGCCACGGTTGATATTGCAGAAGGTGAAAGTGTACATATGCGGGTTTTACAGACCGGAAGGGCGATCAGGGGAGTGCGCATGAAAGTGGGTCCGCTGCGTCGCGAAGTGATAGTTAACTGCGCACCGCTGATTATTAACAGTGAACTTAAGGGTAGTGTAGGGGTAATTCACGACATATCCGAACTTCGCCGGGTTACCGAGGAACTGGAACATACCCGCAGGATGATACGTAAACTGGAGTCGAGGTATACTTTTGAAGATATTGTAGGGGTGAGCGAGGGGATCAGAAATACTGTGGATAAAGCCAGGCAGGCAGCCCAGACCCCTGCCTGCGTGTTGCTGCGCGGTGAGTGCGGAACCGGCAAGGAGCTCTTTGCTCATGCCATCCACCACGCCAGCGAGCGTGCCAATATGCCCTTCATCAGGGTAAACTGCGCTTCCCTGACCGATACCCTGTTGGAGAGTGAACTGTTCGGATATGCCGACGGCGCTTTTACTGGAGCGAAAAAGGGAGGCCGGAAGGGTTTTTTTGAAGAGTCGAGCGGTGGAACGCTGTTTCTTGATGAAATCGGGGCGATGAAACAGGAAGCACAGGGAAGATTACTGAGGGCAATTCAGGAAGGTGAAATAATCAGGGTCGGCGAATCGCGCAGCCGTCGGATTGATGTGCGCCTGATTGCGGCAACTAATGCCGACCTGGAAAAACTGGTGGCCTCGGGCCGCTTTCGTCAGGACCTCTACTACCGCCTCAACGTGATGCCGGTTCAATTGCCACCACTGCGCGATATTAAAAGTGATATACCGCTGCTGGTCAACCATTACCTGACCCGGTACGCCAAGGAATACGGTCGTACAGTGGTTGAAACTGTACCTTCAGTTTATCGCCGTCTCAAGGAATACGACTGGCCGGGTAACGTCCGTGAGCTGCAGAATGTGATTGCCCGTGCCTTGATCAACCTCGACCGCGATGAGGAAATTATTGAGATGCGCCACCTGGTTATGCCGTTTATTGCCGGGGCAGAACAGCCGGCCGGGGCTATCCAGCCGCACAACCCCTTGCCGGAAGGCAGCTTAAAGGATCTGCACAGCAACTGGGAAAAAGATATTCTTAAACAGGCGCTTGAAGATACCGGTGGCAACAAGGCTGAAACTGCCCGTCGGCTTAACATCTCGATCCGCAACCTCTATAACAAGCTGCACCAGCATAAATTGATCTAATTTAAAGTGATTGTTTAAAATTATTATAGCATGGTACGAAAATTGCGACATAATCCTGTACCGGTTGGTTACCGGGATCAGGATTTTTTGGTTTGACCTGGTTTTCTGAACTTGCCGGTCAGGGTGTCAGCTCTGAAAATGACCGGTGTCAGAATATGAAATAGGTTGAGCGTGCAATATTTTGCAGGCAAACAATTTCACCATGCTAAAATTTGCAGGGAGGCGGTTAGATGAAAAATGTCATGCAGGAGTTCAGGATTCACGGCCGCGGAGGACAGGGAATTGTGGTGGCAGCTTCAATCTTTGCCGAAGCTGTATTCCTTGGCGGGCACTATGCCCGGGCCTTTTCGCTGTTCGGAGCTGAAAGGCGAGGTGCGCCAGTTACTGCTTTTATCAGGACAGGACCGGAACGTTTGATGCCTCGCAGCCGGATTTATGATCCCGATTATGTCGTAGTGTTTGACGCGACAATTAACAGTGAAATCCTGTTTGCTGGGTTAAAGGAAAAGGGGACGATGTTGATCAATGCCGGAGACGACTGGACAGAGAGGGTTTCTGCTGAAAGATTGAATGAACTTAATGCCCGCCTTTACCTGGTTGATGCCCGGGAGATTGCCTGGCGGCATAACCTGACCATCGGCAGTTTTCCAATGGTTAATACAGTTATGCTTGGCGCAATGGCAAAAATTAGTGGGCTGGCGGAAATTGGTGACCTGGAGCAATCAATCAGAAAAAGAGTATCTGCCCGATTGGATGAAAATATTCAGGCTGCAGCTGATGGTTTCAGTTCAGTCAGGGAGGTGAAGGATCTTGTCAGCAATGCCAGATAACAGGCAAGTCTGTTATTCCTTCGGCAACCAGGCCATTTCAATTAATAAAACCGGTGAATGGCGCTTTTTAACACCGGTCCGGGTTACCCGTCTTTCACCATGCCGCCAGGGTTGCCTGCTTGAGGGGCAAATCCCGGAATGGATGGAAGCAGTTAAAAGAGAAAAGTGGAGTGAAGCCTGGTCGATTATGGAAAAATTTAACCCATTTCCAGCCTTAACCGGTTATACCTGTTTCCATCCCTGCACGGTAAATTGCAACCGCGGCCAGTTGGACCAAACCCTTGATATAAGGGAAGTGGAGAAATCGATCGGACACTGGCGAATTGAAAATTTTAAATTAACCGGTGGTAACAACCAGACAGGATCAAGAGGCAGGATTGCTGTTGTCGGCTCCGGCCCGGCAGGTCTTAGCTGTGCTTACTATCTGAATCAGGCAGGTTACCGGGTTAAAGTTTTTGAAAAAAACAGTCTTTTTGGCGGCATGGCAGCCCTTGGAATTCCTGAGTATCGGCTGCCCAGACGAATTCTATCGGCTGAACTGAATATTTTAACTGATCTGGGGATTCAGTTTCAAAACAAGGCAGCCCTGGGCAGAGATTTTACAATGGATGAGCTCTATGAAAAATATGATGCTGTTTTTCTGGCAATCGGAGCCTGGAAACCACACCATGCCGGAATTCCTGGTGAGGATCACCAGGCTGTCTGGGATGCGCTTGACTTTCTGACTGACTATAACACCGGGGGGCTGCCGGAAGTAAACGGCCCGGTCCTGATTATCGGCGGCGGTAACGCGGCGATTGACAGCGCCCGCAGCGCCCTGCGCCTGCCCGGTGTGCACCAGGTCAGCCTGGTTTACCGGCGCAGCCGGATTGAAATGCCTGCTGCCCAGGAAGAAGTTGAGGCGGCAGAGGGTGAGGGAGTAGAGTTAATCTTTAATGCTGCGCCGCGTCGGATTGAATTTTCCGGAAACAGGTTGAAAGAGGTGGTTTTTGATCGCAGCCGGACCGGCTTAAGCAGCCTGGTAATTGAAGAGGGTAAGTCAATCCGCAAGAGCTGTGCCACGGTAATCCTTGCGCTGGGCCAGAACCCTGATTTAAATGGTTTAGGTTTGCTCAACAAAGAAAGGCCAATTTTTGCCGGCGGCGATATGGTCAGCGGTCCGGCCACTGTTCCGGAAGCGATCAGGGCAGGGCGAATTGCGGCAGCTTCGATAATCGATTCACTGAAGCCGCAAGGTATCGGCCAGGTAAAAGGCCAAACCATAACGAGTGATTTAACGGAACAACCGGTTTCGTTTGAAGAGCTTAACTTGGCGGCCAGTATGAATCTGATGCTTTTGGAAAGACAGGCTGATCCGGTGGCTGAAGCGGAACGCTGTCTGGGCTGCGGAACCTGTAACTCCTGCGGTATCTGTTATCTTTTCTGTCCGGATCTGGCGGTTGATCAAGCCGGAGGACGTTTCGAGTTTAATTTGGACTACTGCAAGGGTTGTGGCATCTGTGTCAGGGAATGCCCGGCCCGGGCCTTAAGCATGGAAGGAGGTAACTGATATGGCTTTTGAATTAGTTAGCGGCAGCCAGGCTGCAGCGATAGCAGTCCAGCGGGTCGGGGTAGACCTGGTTTCTGCTTACCCGATTACCCCGCAAACAGCTATTGTTGAAACCCTGGCTAATTTTGATGCCAAAGGTGAGCTGGGAGCTGACTTTGTCAGTGTTGAATCGGAATATTCAGCCCTGGCCTGTTGTTACGGAGCAGCAGCAGGAGGTGCACGTGTTTTTACCGCTACTGCTTCACATGGTTTAGCCTACATGCATGAAATGATCCACTGGTTAGGCGGGGCCCGCCTGCCGGTAGTTATGGTTAATGTAAATCGTTCGATCGGTGCACCCTGGTGTCTCGACCCTGACCAGGGCGACAGTCTGAGCCAGCGCGATACCGGTTGGATGCAGATATACTGCGCAGGAGCCCAGGAGGTTTTTGACACTGTTCTGCAGGCCTACCTGCTGGCTGAAGAACTGCTTTTGCCATGTATGGTTGTTTTCGATGGTTTCTATATCTCACATACCTATGAAGCGGTTGACCTGCCCGACCAGGAACAGGTTCGAAGTTTAATCGGTCCACCTGCTTTTAAAGCCCAGGTTGTGCCCGGTGAACCAGGTAATATTCACGGGATTATCCCCGGGGAAAAACAGCTGGGACTGGTCAGACTGCGCCATCAGGCCATGCTCAGGGCGCCTGAGCTGTTTCTTAAAATTAATGAACGTTTTGCCGGGTATTTTGGCCGTCAATACGGCATACTTGAAGTGGAGATACCTGAAGGAGCCAAAAGAGTAATTGTTACAGCCGGCGCGATGAGCGAAACTGTAAGAGCGGTTTTGCCGGAATTAAGCGGAACCGGTTTAATCCAGCTGCGGATGTTCAGACCCTTTCCTGTTGAACAACTGCGTAAAATCGTGACCGAAAAAGAAATTGAGGAACTGCTGGTGATTGATCGCAACTGTTCAACCGGGATGGGTGGAATTTTTGCCCAGGAAGTAAGAGCTGCCCTCTACGGGATAGACCGGGAACCGCAGGTGCACAATATTTCGCTGGCTGGCGGGGTTGATTTAACCCCGGCCATGCTGCATAAAATAGTTAGCCAGCCTGCCCCTGACCGGAAAGGGGAGGCTGTTAATGCCATAACCTGGGGGGATCAACTATGATTAATCCTGAACTGATGAAGCGGGAAAATGAAATGATTTATTCCGGCCACAATGCCTGTCCAGGCTGCGGGGCGGCCCTGGCTGTCCGTTACCTGACCAGGTCACTGGGATCTAACCTGGCCATAGTGCTGACCGCCTCATGCTGGAGTATTATAGCCGGGGTGCCACCCCTGACTGCACTTAAATGCCCAATTCTGCATTGCCCCTTTCCGAGCGCCGGTTCAGTAGGCAGTGGGCTGCGTCGTGGTTTAAATGCCCGGGGTCAGGAAGATACAACTGTTGTAGTGCTGGCCGGAGACGGGGGAACCTTTGATATAGGCCTGCAAGCGCTCTCCGGGGCAGCCCAGCGCAACGAAGATTATATGTTTGTCTGTTACGACAACGAAGCCTATATGAATACGGGAATGCAGACCAGTTCGGCTACCCCTTTCGGTGCCCGGACCAATACTGCGCCATATCCACTTTTTAAAGAGGGTCAAAAGAAGGATATAATGCAAATAATGGCGGCACACAGTGTACCCTATGCCGCAACGGCAACGATTGCATTTCCCGGGGATATGGACAATAAACTTAAGAAAGCCCAGAAAATAAAAGGGTTCCGGTTTATCCACATCCTGTCGCCCTGCCCGCCCGGTTGGGGGACAGAGTCTGGCGAAACAATCGAGCTTTCGCGTCTGGCTGTATCAAGCGGCGCATTTCCGCTCTATGAAGTTCGCTATGGGATGGACTGGAGGCTGACCTGCCCCCAGGAAGAAAAGCGCACCCCTCTGAAGGAATACCTGGGTATCCAGAAACGATTCAGGGAAATAGATCGGGAAAGACTTGATGTTTTGCAGGCTGAGGTTGATCATGAATGGCAGGTGCTCCTGGAAAAGGTGCAGCGATCAGAAAGGTACAAATAAATTTTAGAATTATAATAAATATTATAATTGGCGGCAGGAATTTCGAGCTCCCGGGTTGAAAACTAACATTATGTCATTATTTCAGAATATCAGGGAGGTGTCTGTTTTGCGGGAACTTGCCGCGTCAGTTATTACAGATCATGTGGCCGAGATGTGCCAGGATGCAAACATCTACCTTGGCGATGATGTTTTTGATGCCTTAAAGCGTTCTCAGGAAACTGAAGAATCACCGACAGGTAAAGAAGTGCTGAAACAGCTGATCGAAAATGTAGAGATCGCCAAAAAAGAGCAAATCCCGATCTGCCAGGATACGGGTTTTGCCGTTTTCTTTGTCGAATGGGGACAGGATGTTCATTTGACCGGCGGCACGCTTGAAAATGCGATTCATGAAGGAGTGCGCCGGGGTTATACTGATGGTTACCTGCGAAAATCGATTGTCGATGACCCGCTCTACGAGCGTAAAAACACCGGTGATAATACTCCGGCGGTAATTTATACCGAATTTGTGCCGGGAGACCGGGTCAAGATCGCTTTCGCCCCGAAAGGAGGCGGCAGTGAAAACATGAGCACGGTGAAGATGCTTAAACCTTCTGATGGTGAGCAGGGTGTGATTGATTTTGTGGTTAACCATGTCAAGGAAGCAGGTCCGAATCCCTGTCCGCCGATCGTTGTTGGAGTAGGAATTGGCGGCACCTTTGACAAGGTGGCGGTGAACGCCAAGAAAGCCCTGTTCAGGAAAGTTGGCGAACCGCACCCTGATCCCCGGTTTGCTGATCTGGAGAAAAAACTACTTGATCAGATCAACGATCTGGGTATCGGCCCCCAGGGTTTCGGGGGGAGAACTTTTGCCCTGGCAGTGCATATCGAAACATTTCCTTCACATATTGCCAGTATGGCGGCAGCAGTTAATATCAACTGCCATGCCTGCCGTCATTTGGAAAGAGTAATCTGATCACTTAAAGCCGGAAAGGAGGCGTGGCAAGACGATGGAAGCGAAAAGAATAGAGGCCCCGTTAACCGACGAGGTTATCATGTCGCTGAAAGCGGGTGATAATGTTCTGATTAATGGAGTTATCTTTACAGCGCGCGATGCAGCGCACAAAAAACTGGTTGAGTTAATGGACCGCGGCGAAGAGCTGCCGGTTGACCTGCAGGGACAGATTATCTATTATGTTGGTCCAACACCGGCTAAGCCGGGGCAGGCGATCGGTTCGGCCGGTCCGACAACAAGCGGTAGAATGGATGCCTATACACCAAAAATGCTGGATAAAGGTATGAAAGCCTGTATCGGCAAGGGTTTGCGCAACCAGGCTGTCAGAGATGCCCTGGTTAAATATAAAGGTGTTTACCTGGCAGCGGTTGGCGGGGCGGGTGCCTTGCTCTCGAAGAAGATTAAGAAGAGTGATGTGGTAGCCTATCCGGAACTGGGGGCCGAAGCAATACGCCGGCTCGAAGTGGAA
>CAZCHW010000036.1:0-2798 GCA_964498375.1 uncultured Syntrophomonadaceae bacterium
TTATCCAGAGTTTTGTAGTTGAACCGAGTGAGTTTAGCTATGAAAGGGATTACCTGGCTCATAATATTGAGTTTACCCGACTTGCTTACGGGGTGGACCGTTTTTCCACCCGTCGCTACGATCCCGGTGAAGTGTTAAACTGGGAAGATTTGCGTGAAAATACCGGAACGATCAATAACGTCCGCCTCTGGGATTACCGTCCTCTCCTGACAACTTTTAACGAGTTGCAGGCAATTCGTTTATATTACCGGTTCAACGATGTTGATATAGACCGTTACACAGTTGATGGTCAGTACCGTCAGGTGATGGTAGCTGCGCGGGAGCTTGATAAAAGCCGCTTGGCCGATCAGGCACAAACCTGGGTTAATATGCATCTGCAGTATACACATGGTTACGGAGTGACAATGAGTCCTGTCAACGAGGTGACAGCTGAAGGGTTGCCCCGTTATTTCCTGGGGGATATACCGCCTTCTGGTAATATCGAGTTGGATAATCCCTCGATCTATTTTGGGGAGCTGACTAATGATTATGTAATAATTAACACTGATACACAGGAATTTCACTATGCCACGGCCGGCGATGAAAATGTATTTTCCACTTACGAAGGTGAAGCCGGTGTTCCGCTGCAATCAATCTTACGCCGTGCTCTTTTTGCCATGAAGTTTGGTGAATACAGGATTCTAATTTCAAACGAGTTAAGCAACGAAAGCCGTATTCTGTTTGATCGCAACATTCATGATCGAGTTCGTAAGCTGGCTCCTTTTCTGGTTTATGACAGTGATCCTTATGTTGTAGTTAACGATGGGCAGCTGTACTGGATCCAGGATGCCTACACTGTTACGGACAGCTACCCTTACTCTGCACCCTATAACTCATCAATCAATTATATTCGCAACTCGGTCAAGGTTGTAATTGATGCTTATAATGGATCAGTCAATTACTATATCATAGACCAAGAGGATCCGCTGGTGCAGACTTATGCCGCAATTTTTCCGGAACTGTTCAAACCGGTTGAGGAAATGCCAGATGGTTTAATGGCAAATATGCGTTATCCTGAAGATCTTTTCAACATACAGGCGCAAATGCTGACCCTTTACCACATTACCGATCCCAATATATTTTACACCCGTGAAGACCTGTGGGCAGTCCCTTTTGAACAGTCATTCGGCCAGGAGCAATTCATGGAACCCTATTACACGATTCTGCTGTTGCCTGGGTACGCGGAACCGGAATATGTATTGATCCTGCCTTTCACGCCTGATTCGCGGAATAATATGATCGCCTGGATGGTAGCCCGCTGTGATCAGCCAAATTATGGAGAAGTCGAGATTTTCCTTTTCCCGACAGAAAGAGTAATACTAGGACCAAAACAGATTGAAAACCGAATTGACCAGAGCACAGAAATATCAGAACAATTTACCCTCTGGGGGCAGTCCGGTTCAAGTGTAATTCGCGGTAATTTGCTGGTTCTGCCGATTAACAATTCCCTGCTTTATGTTGAACCGATCTTTCTAGAAGCAGATCGGGGCGGCCTGCCTGAGCTGGCCCGGGTTATAGTTGTATTTGGCGAGACAGTTGTCATGGAAGAAACCCTCGAGAGAGCATTGATCAAGATCTTCGGCGAAATGGATGCGCTTCCGCCTGAACTCGATCCGGAAGATTTGCCGGTGGATATACCGGCTGACGAAGAAGAATTCCCGCCTGGTCCGCCGGTAGTCGGTGATGCTCAGGTCGCCGATTTGATTAGAAGAGCCCAGGATGTCTACACCGAGGCCCAGGAAAAACAGCGTGAAGGCGATTGGGCTGCTTACGGAGAGCTTCTTGTTGAGCTTGAAGAAATTCTTAATGAACTGGCACGCCTGGCTCCTTAAAGGGGGAATAGCTAATGATTGACAGTGTATACATTATCTACACGGATGGAGCCTGTTCAGGCAATCCCGGACCCGGAGGTTGGGGGGCGCTGATTAAAATGGGAAATGACCAGGTTGAAATATCCGGTTCAGAGCAGGAAACGACTAATCAGAGAATGGAGTTAAAAGCTGCTGTTGAAGCGCTGAAACGAACCCCTGCCGGCGTAGCAGTTAAACTGCATAGTGATAGCGCTTACCTGGTAAACTGTTTTAAGGAAAACTGGATTGACCGCTGGTTAAGAAATGGCTGGCGGAACGCCAGGGGTAATCCGGTTGAAAACAGGGACCTCTGGGAAGAACTTGACTGCCTGCGCAGAGAACGCAGGATTGAATGGATCAAAGTTAAAGGGCACAGCACCGACCGTGATAACGAGCGTGCTGATCAATTAGCTCGCTCGGCAATCAACCCGGAACAGGATCAGCCTGCCAGGGTAAATATTACTGAAGCGATTTCGTCATGTGCTGCAGACGAGACTAAACTAACAGCTAATACCGGGGAGGCGAAGAAAGTCAGGAGACTGGGCGTTTTGACCGGCGGGGGAGATTGTCCCGGGCTTAACGCAGTGATCAGAGCTGTTGTTAAGGGAGCCACTTATAATTACGACATGGAAGTGGTTGGATTTAACAACGGGTTTAAGGGCCTGGTAGAAAATGATGCTGCTCTAATCAACGATCAGGCAGTATCGGGAATTTTAAACCGGGGCGGGACCATTCTCGGCACTTCAAATCGTGATAATCCCTTTGATTACAAGCCGGGGGGGTCTAACTACCGTGAAACAGGGTGTGATCGATCTTCAGACGCCCTGGCCAATATAGAAAAATGGAACATTGAATGCCTTGTTGTGATCGGTGGTGATGGCAGCTTGCTACTGGCGCACCGTTTCAGTG
>CAZCHW010000036.1:2808-10729 GCA_964498375.1 uncultured Syntrophomonadaceae bacterium
GCTGGGGTTGCCGATTATTGGCATTCCAAAAACCATAGATAACGACCTGCCGGCCACTGATGTAACTTTCGGGTTTGATTCAGCTGTTACCACTGCCACTGAGGCGATTGATAAAATTCACACTACTGCCGAATCGCATCACCGGGTGATGGTTGTCGAAGTGATGGGCCGTCATTCCGGCTGGATTGCGCTTGAAGCTGGAATAGCCGGTGGAGGTGATATAATTCTAATTCCCGAACTTCCTTTCAGCTATGAACACATCATAGAAAAAATAAACCAGCGCAGAAAAAGAGGGAAAAAATTTAGTATTATTGTGGTGGCGGAAGGAGCTTTCCCGGACGGTCAGGAGCCGGTTTACCAGTCAGGCGGAGGTCAGAAACGATTGGGCGGTATCGGCCAGATTGTATCGGAAGAGATTGAAAAACAAACGGGAATGGAAAGCCGGGCTACTGTATTGGGTCACTTGCAGCGCGGGGGCAGCCCCACTTCTTACGATCGCATCCTGGCTACCAGGTTTGGGGTTAAGGCAGTTGAGCTTTTTAAAGAAAAGAGCTTTAACAGAATGGTTTGCCTGCGGGGCAACCGGGTTGAATCGGTTCGTCTTGATTTAGCTGTTGACGGGACAAAAAAAGTAGATCCGCAAAGTGAAATAGTCCAGGCTGCAGTAGCAGTGGGAACTTCTTTTGGCTGTATTATCTAAGCAATTGAGTAAATGCTTGTTTTTCTGCTTAAATCAAAGGTTCAGAAAGAAGAATTAGAATGATTATTGCGGCGGAAAGCCCTGTAACAACCAGGCCTGCCGTCAGATCGGCCCTGCTCATGTGCAGGGTTTTCATTTTTGTCCGCCCTTTGCCGCCGCTGTAGCTTCTTGCTTCCATGGCAACGATCAGTTCTTCGGCACGTTTAAAGGCATTGATGAAAAGAGGCAGAAAAACCGGAAATAGTTTTTTGGTTTTCTGAATAAAGTTGCCCCGGTCAAAAGCTACTCCACGGGCCATCTGTGCTTTAACAATTTTATCCAGCTCTTCGGCCAGAATTAAAACAAATCGCAGGGCAATAACCATGGTCATCACCAACTCCTGGGCAGGCAATCCGATTTTGCTCAACGGATTAAGCAAGCTTTCCATCCCGTCAGTCAGGCTTACCATTGAGGTGGTCAGGGTAAGTAATGTCGTTATGGTAAAGAGAAATAAAACCCGCAGGGAAATCAGGTTGCCCATATGCAAACCTGCATCGGTTGCGGTAAAAATCCACCAGGAGAACAGCACCTCATTACCGGGTTTGGTATAGAGGAACAGCTGGAACAACCACATTAGTGCCAGCACCGGCAGCATTGGCTTCAGCCCGCACAGTGCATAGCCGGGTGGAATATGGGCAATAAATACTACTGCTGCCAGAAAAGCCAGCACCAGGCTGTAAGCCAGGTAAGATTTTATAAAGAGCAGCAGAGTGACAATGATCAGGGTGGTAATAATTTTAGTCCGTGGATCGAGACGGTGGATTATGGTTTCACCGGGAAGATATACTCCCAGGGTAATATTTCTCGTCAGCTCCATCAGATCTCTCCCTTTTTGCCGGTCAGCAGGGCATCGAGTGAATCAACGGCTTCTTCGATGGTCAGCAAGGCCGGGGGAAGATTAAAGCCTTTATCTTTTAAGCGCGCCGTGAGGAGCATTACATCGGGTAGCTCCAGGCCAATTTCCTGCATCGTTTCAATTTCACCGAAAACCGATCGGGTCGGACCGTCAAGAATAATCTGTCCGCGATTCAGAACAATTAATCTTTCAGCCAGCCGGGCAACTTCTTCCATGCTATTTGAAATAAAAACTATCGTCATTTTTCTACCTCTATGCAGGTCTATGATCAAGTTTAATATCTCACCACGACCGCGTGGGTCCAGGCCTGCGGTAATATCATCCAGAATTAATATTTCTGGATGGCAGGCCAAGACTCCGGCAATCGCAACCCGCCTTTTTTGCCCACCGCTTAAAGCATATATATCCCGTTTGTAATAAGTGTCGTAATCAAGGCCGACCTGATCCAGCGCTTCACGAACCCGGTGGTCTGTTTCTGTGTGGGTAAGTTTTTGATTTCTGGGGCCAAAGGCAATATCTTCACCAACTGTGGGTGCAAAAAGCTGGAAGTCGGGATTTTGGAAAACATAGCCTACTGTTTGGCGTAAACTGATTAAATCAGCTTTTTTTGATTTTGTATCGCAGCCGTTAATTATGACCTGCCCTTCCTGGGGCAGCAAGAGGGCATTAAAATGCTGCGCCAGGGTTGTTTTACCTGACTGGGTGGGGCCGATAAGCCCGACAAATTCTCCCTGGCTGATTTGCAGTGTAATTTGATTTAGCACTTTTCTTTGAAAGGGTGTGCCTTTTTTATAACTGTAACTTAAATTTCTAACTTCAATCGGCATATGCTGTCAATTAGCTCCTCCAGGTTGATAATATCCCCAGCCAGCAAGTGCCCCCGATTTTGCAGTTGTTCAGCCAGTTGAAGGGCAAAGGGGTAATTAAGCCCTACACGTTTGATCATTTCCCTGTTACCAAAAACCTGGTGTGGCGAGCCGTGCAGAACAATTTTACCTTGATCCATAACATACATTTGATCGCAGTGGATCACTTCGTCCATGAAATGGGTTAACAGGATGATTGTAATATTTTCATCATCGTTAAGCCTGCTGATACTTTCCAGGACTTCACGGCGGCTACGAGGATCAAGGTGTGCAGTTGGTTCATCGAGGACAATGCATTCAGGTTTCATTGCCAAAACCCCGGCGATGGCAACCAGTTGTTTCTGCCCCTCTGACAGTCCCATAGGTGACCGACGGCGTAAATGCTGTAATTTTAAGGTTTCCAGGGCCCAATCAACCCGCTCGTGGATCAGCGCAGGTGAAAGGCCAAGGTTTTCAGGCCCGAAAGCGATATCTTCTTCAACTATGCTGCTGATAAGCTGGTTGTCCGGGTTTTGAAAGACCATACCGACCATTTTTCTGATCGCGGCAATATTTTTGGGATCCCCTGCGCTGAGCCTGTCAATGGAAACTTTACCGCTTTGCGGTCTGAGCAGTGCATTGAAATGCCGGGCCAGAGTCGATTTTCCGGAACCGTTTTGTCCGGTGATGGCAACATAAGCGCCGCGGTGAATTGTCATATCAACGCCGTTTAATGCTTTTACTTTACTGCCCGAACCGGTCTTATATGTATAGGAGAGGTCGGAAACCTCGATCAGATTATCCAAATCTTAACAACTCCAGTTTAAACAATTCAGCCGTCGGTTAAGTTAAGAAGCTATTGATCAGCCGGTCTGATTCGTTGAATCCCCTTAACCAAGATAACTGTAAGTATAGCAGCAACAATAAGTTCAGGCAGGCCATGTAAGACTCCGATTGAAATGGAAATTTCCGTCGGCAGATAGCCCCGGATAGTGGCCATGCCTAAAACTAGGACTGTATTGGCGGCAGAACCGAATGCACCGGCTAAAACACAGGCCAGAACAGTATTGATTTTCTTGGTTGAATAGTAGACTAAATAAGAAATAATCCCGATAAACAGGCGTGGAACAATTGATACAAGAGGATCGGCAAAAAATGGCGCTCCCGGTTGAAGAAAACTGAACAGCCCAAAGATTGCCCCGGTGATCAGGCCGACGACGGGACCTTCAAGTACCCCGCCAAGTATTACCGGAATATGCATAATTGTTGCATGGCCAGCTGGTGTGGGAACGGGTATGAAACCCAAACGGGTTACACCGAGTAGAATAGAAATAGCGCCGAGGATTCCGGAAATGACAATTTTGCGGACTGATAAGCTCATAAGTACTCCTCCTGTTAAAACAGTGATTATCCAAGATTTTATTCTACAACCAGAAAGCGTTATCCTTCATAGTGTTGCTTGCCTTATTGCTCAGAGCATTATTATATCATCCTGAAGAAGGAAAAACAGTCTTTTTGCAGAATGCAGAATATGGTTCTTATTTATTCCCTCAGTTAAAGGAGATTGTAGAATGATCAATAAGCAGGTAATTGTTATAACCTTGCTCCTGCTGCTCATGATTTCGGTTAGCGCCTGCAGGAGTGAAGAACCGGTTAACGTATCAGTAGACGGAGCAATTATTGAAACAGGGCTGGCAATCGATGACGATCTGCGGATTATTTCTCCCCAGACAACTTTTAAGGCGGGGGAGGATTTTTATTTTTATTTTTATAATAATGGAAACTTTAATTCAGAGCGTTTGACTGTGCAGCTTGTTGATAGCAGAAATGATAAAGTGCTCGCTGAACATACATACGAAGTGGAGCCCGGGGAAAATTCTTTGACTGACGGCATTTTTTTTGGTAGCCCCGGTAGTTTTCTGGTAACGGTCCGCATTGATGGACTGGTCAGGGCAACCCGGCAAATTATAATCGAATGAGGAGAACTGCTTTATTAAAATAATTAATTGACAGTTCTTTGCAGGAATAGTTCAGATGTCGTCGAATAAGCAGAAAGATATTCGCTGGTTAAACTCGGTAATTAATTCTGGAGGCATCTGAGCGATGAATTTTAAAACCCGTTTTATTCTGGTCGGCCTGATCGTGCTGATCATGTTTTTGTTGCACAATAGCTTTTGGCTTTGGGATCTGGATGCTGACATTCCCCTTCTTTTTGGTTTTATGCCTTTTGCTTTTTCCTACTACGTCGGTTATGCTTTTCTTTCTGTCCTGGCAATGAAACTGGTAATCAACCTGGCCTGGCCTGATCCTTCGGATGAAGTTGTCGATTCCTTTGATCGCAGGGAGAGGGAGAACCAATGACAACTGTTCTTGGTATTACAATTCTTGTAACTTATGTAGCAATTTTGGTTGCCATAGGGGCATATGGTTCAAGGGTCACCCTGAAAACCCGTGATGATTATTTCATGGCCGGACGCAGTTTGAGCAGCATGGCGGTCTTTATGGCACTGTTTGCCAGCAATATAACGGCTTTTACAATAATTGGACACGCTGGTTTATCTTACCAGATTGGCTATGGCGCTTATGGTTATGTGATCGGTTGGAGTATTTTTATCACCCCATTTACCTATTATTTAATCGGATACCGTTCCTGGTTGCTTGGTAAGAGATATGGCTATGCTACCCAACCCCAGGTGTTTGGAGGCATATTTGCCAGCCGCAGGGTAGCTCTAATCTTTGCCTGTCTTCTTCTTTATTATACTTTACCCTACCTGGTTGTCAGTATTATCGGTGGCAGCCTGGCTTTTAGCACTATCTCTGAAGGAGCTGTACCTTACTGGCTTTCCAGTATGCTCTTAATAGGTATATCCCTGGTTTATACGATACCGGCGGGTTTGCGAGGTACAGTTTGGACAGATGTATTTCAGGGGTCAATCTTTCTGGTGGTTGCAGTACTGTTGCTTTTTGCTGTTGCCCGTTCCCTGGGAGGATTTGCTGAAATTACCAACCAAATTGTTGCTCTGAACCCAGCAATGCTTCAACGCGGTCTCTCACCTGAGATTGCCCCGATTAATTGGTTTAGTTTTGCTTTTATCAATTCTATCGCAGTAATCGTATTTCCTCAGATGTATACCCGCATCCTGGCTGCAAAAAATAGCAGTAATCTTAAACGGGTTTCTCTTTATTACCCTCTTGCCCTGGCTGGCATATTTGGTGTCTCAACGCTACTGGGGGTCTGGGGGTCTATTGCTGTTCCCGGGCTGATCGGTAAAGATGCTGATAATATTGTGCCCCTGTTGATCCAACAATACCTTACTCCAACCTGGACAATTCTCGGATTGGTGGTAATCCTCGCAATTGTGAAATCATCAATTGACTCGCAATTGCTTTCAGTTTCGCATATTGTAACTGATGACTTGCTGAATCGCTTCAAAAAAATCAATAGCAGCCAGGCGGTGTTGTGGGGTCGGTTGTTGCTGGTAGTATTTGCTGCCCTTGCTTATTATATTGCCCTGGTTCGCCCGGCGGCAATTTTAAATATCGCTGCTTTTGCCTTTTCCGGTTTCTCGGTCATGCTGCCGGTAATGATCGGAGCGCTCTACTGGCCCCGGGCAACAAAGGAAGGTGCCTGCGCAGCCCTGATTATTCCGGCTGTAATGCTCCACCTCTGGTACGCCGGTATATTACCTGAAGCGACCACCTTTGGTTTTATGCCTGTTTTTCCCGCTTTTATCCTGACGATTGTAATTCTGGTAGTAGTTTCATACCTGACCCCTGCTCCAAGCTTGGAACAGAAGGAAAAAACTTTTGGTCTCTTTGATCAGGTTTTTCGCTAATTTTGAATAACGCATCGGGTTGAAATCGAAAAAGTTATCAACTATTAAATGGAGTTTACTTTAAAGCAGCGATGACGGCTAAATTATTAACTTCAGGTCAGTTTGCTGAGGCGGTCGGGCTACTTTCCGGCCGTCCGCTGGTTTTAGTAACCCTGGCTTACATCTGTGGTATCGTCATTGTCCGAACCTGGTCAGGCCAGGCAGGGTTTTTGATCTGGTTGACCCTGCTGCCGCTGTTACTGTTGCTTACTGTTTACCTGTTTCGTTATTTTGATTCCCTGTTATGTTTATTACTGGCCGGGGCTTTACTGGCCGGGGGAATGTCATATTTTTTCGCTGTTGAACCGTCACCTGCCAGTTTGGCCCACTTTTCCGGTTCTCCACTTTATGTTGAGGGAACAATAGCTGATGAACCAATCTATTACTCTGACCATCTAACTTTTCCGCTACTGGCAGACACTATTGAAAGGGCAAACGAACGACAACCGGTTAATGGTCTTCTTGAAGTCAGAATTTACGGTGATGACGGGGGTCAGTACTGGTTTGGCGAGAGGCTGAGGATCCGGGGAGAAATAGTTGAACCCCGCGGTTTCAGGAATCCTGGTGGTTTCGATTATGCCTATTATCTGCGAAGCAAAGGAATCGATGCTCTGATTTATCCCCGGCCGATTCAGGTTGAAATAATCGGAACGGGTGAATTAAACAGGCTGGCAGAAAGCGCGGTTAAAACGCGAGTTAAATTGACAGATTCAATCATTAAAGTATTACCTTCGCCGTCAGCAGAACTGTTAACCGCGTTGTTATTTGGCCGCAAGGAAGCCTTGCCTGAGTATGTGGAAAACAATTTCAGGCAGGCTGGAGCAGGTCACCTGATGGCTGTTTCCGGCCTGCATGTAGGGCTTATTGCGGGGCTGCTGCTCGGCCTTTTTCACCGGATTAAACTGCCAGTTAAAGGGTCACTGTTTCTGGTAATTATGCTGGTACTTGCGTATGCTTACCTGACCGGCATGCGTCCCTCGGCAATTCGGGCTGCGGTTATGGTTAGCCTGGCAGTGACAGCATTGCTTTTTGATCGTGAACACGATTTGCCAACGGCACTGTCGATCGCTGCCCTGGCAACACTGTTTTTTAATCCCCTGCTTTTATACACTGCAGGTTTTCAGCTTTCCTATATTGCTACCCTGGCAATAGTTTACGGATACCGGCCTTTGGAACGGTTATTATGCCGTTTTAATTGCCCGGGTTTTCTCAGGGTGCCTGTAGCTGTAACAATGGCAGCCCAGTTGGGAGTGCTGCCATTAACCCTGTACCACTTTCAAGCCTTGCCGGCAGGTTCACTGTTCTTTAATCTTGCCTTGATGCCATTTATTGCTATTATAATCGGGCTTGGTTTGACGGGTGCACTTATTTATTTAGTGCTACCCGGGTTAGGAAAAGTATTTCTCTGGTCCGTTGAACCGTTACTGGCGTTGATGATTAAAATTACCGCCTGGAGTAACCTGCCGTATTTATATCTAAATGTTCGCCCCCCCGGCATATCATCAATAGTCTTTTTTTACTTACTTGGATCAGTCCTGCTCTGGTTTTATTACCGGCCTGCTGATTTAAGTTCTATCTACGATCGGATTGCTATAAATATAAGCTT
>CAZCHW010000037.1:0-10642 GCA_964498375.1 uncultured Syntrophomonadaceae bacterium
CCATAAGATTATTATAGTCTCTTATCTCAGTGTCCAGCAAACCGGGGGAAGGGCTCCGCATCATTGATAATCTCCCGGACCTGCTCCAACTCCACCCCGATCCGACTGGAGAATAACAGTTGCTCCTTCTCGGTCCAGGGGTAGCAATAGCCGTTACGGTAAATCCGCATCAGGATCCTAATGATCACAGCGAAACCTAAGAGGCCATGCTTGGCTTCAACGAGCTCCATTTTTTCATCGTTATCAATATCTACATCGAGCGGGAAATAATCCAACCCATCCTTGGTAGGTCTCGGCATTTAGCTCCCCTCCCCCTCGATCAGGACTCCCCAGACGTGATACTTCTTAACAAAGGTCTCCCGGCCTATGGTTTCGATCTCGGTGTGGTGCTCCCGGCACAGGACCATTTTCCGGTGATCTGAGTCATCATACTTACGGCGGTCCCGGCCCATACCGATTGCGTTCCAGTGGTGAACTTCGGCCGGTTTACCACAAACACAGCAGACCTTCTTCTTAATGCACAGGAGTAGATAAGTTTCGATATCGTCAAAGAACTCCCGGGGGTGATCGGTCAGGGGCACACCATTCTCAAAACACCATTCAATTAGCCACTCGATAAAGTCACTGGCCGTTTCCCTGGAGCAGGAGGCCAACGAAAAGACTCCATGCTTTGAGTCCTGACCAAACTCAGTTTTCAAGGTATCCTTGACAACTTCTTTACTATTGCCGGTATGTTCGGCCACGTCACCAAAGATGGCATATATTTTCTTCCTCTGCTCATCACTGATCCGGCCCAGGTGCTCCTCGGCGGCTGGTTGGTCGACTAAGAGCTCGACCGTCAAAGGGAGCTTACGGAAGTTTTGAATACTGCCTAACATCAGGTCAGCTTCTTTGTCATCCAGGACGAAGGTGATCTTCGCCCCCTTTTTGGTGGTTCTGACGTGGTCTATCTCGGCGTTAAATTTCACTTAGTTTCACTTCCCTTCCAGGCTTCCGGCCCCAGGCCGCCCCAGGGCCGGATCCCGCTATATTAGGCAGTGGCCGCTTCAAGCTCGGACTCCTCCAGGTAGGCCAACAGGTCCTCGGCTTGCTCCTTGGTGAGCTCTTTACTCGATCCGGCCCGGTAACGCTCTTTCATTAACTCCTTCATCTCCTGGGGGCTCAACTTCAAGGCTTTGGACATAGCCACCAGGGCATTGATATCGGCCTCAGAGGCCATCTTCGGACTCTGCTCTTTTCCGGCCAGAGCTTCGATCTCATCTACAATCTTGTCGTAGTCGAACCGCTTCACATCAGCCGGGTCTTTATAGTCATGATCCTCACAGACTTTTCTTACCAGGTCGGCATCGCCCTGGGCCTTGCCAAACATCCGCTTAATCTGGCTCTCTGAAACTGCCCGGGTGTCCTTGGTATCCTTTGGTCCCTGGGAACTTGACGGCTGACCTCCTGGAGCCTTAGAATTGCCCTGGGACTTGCTTCCAACCTGACCGCCGTTACCATTTCTCTGGCGGCCGTCCGGATCGTCCTCATCTGTCGGCAGCCCTAACGCCTTCAGCCAGAAGTAACGCTCTGAATAGGTCAGGGCTGATCCGTAGGCCTTACTAATATCATCCTGCTGTCCATAGTAGGCCCAGGAAACAGTCAGCCGGTCCTCCGGGTTATCGCCATCGATCCAGGTGTAGCTCATCTCCCCGGAAACAATAAAATCAGTCTTTTCCTTACCGGAAGCAGTCTTATAGCCATAGGTAGTCCATTCCCCTACCTTGGTCTCCGGCATTAAGATCAGATTAAGCTCGTTCATCTTATCCTTGATCTTGGCCAGGATCTGATTACCGGTCACGTAGGTATAGTCATAACCTTTCTTATCCTTAGAAAAGCCTTCGGCCACTTTCCGCACTTCCACGATCTTCTGCTGTAAATTCATCACGCACTCCCCTTTCAGTATATTTTTCTTATAAACTATCCCTTACGGAGAGTTTGAAGGCATCAAAAAGGGATCTCTTCCTCGGCCAATTTTCTTGGAGCTTCAATCATCCACTTCGACCCGATCCGCTTTCCTTCGTAAAGGCTTAAAGCTAAGGTCTCAACCTTCTTCGGGCAGAGGCGTTTTCGCTCACCCTTGACCGTCTTATAAAGAGTAAATCCGCTCTCATCGATATAACCGATAATCCCCGAATTATCGCACATATCCTTGGGCAGGGCCCCTTCGCAGGAGACATGGCGATAATCGCAGTAAGAACACTGCCAGGGCTCTTTTAGTTTGACCGAGTCAGGGCCCTTGTTCTCGGTGATATCCAGGTAAGCCGATAGTAACGGCGGGGCCTCTTTTGCCGCCTGGATCCGCTTGGCCTCTTCGATTGCCCACCCAACCTTCTGGTCATCCCGCTCCACCTCGAACTGGACTGAAGCGTTCTGTCCTTCCCGGTCTAAATAAAAAAGCAACCCATGATCTACGTCCTCGGCAGCCATATAGGACTGCACTTGCAACACATGGGAGGGTTTAGGGCCGTTCAGGTAGCCAAAGGCCCGGCCTCTCTGGGTCTTAAAGTCCACGATTACCAGGGTATCGGTCTCCTGGTCCCAGACCATAAAGTCTAAAGTCCCAGTTATTCCTTCAATCCTAACCGGCTCCTCGACTCCGGTTATCTGCCACTTCTCCGGTAGTCCCTTCTCCAATATCTCAACCACTCTTTCATGGATCCGGTGGCCATGATCAAACATCAGGAGCTTACCTGCTGTAGGGGGTAGTTTCTTTGCTCCTTTAAGTCTTAACCACAAGCTCCTGGGACAGGTCCCTTCCGGCCCTAAGGCTACTGAAAGGTCGCTGACGTGCAGGACTGTATTGTCCCAGGTATCGTCCTTTCTCTCTAACCCTTTTTGCAGAGCCTTTGGTAAATCTGGCATGGTGATTACTTTTGTCACGATCAATCCCTCCTTTAATTTGCCGAAAAAGCTACTTTCGGCCGTCCAATCTGGCCAGGCAACCGCTTTTCAGTCAAGCACATAAATTCGGCTCCCTGGTAGTTTTTAAAGTAACGCCAGGGGTAATATCTGCTTTTGGGATAATAAACTTCCTGAAGTTCTCCGGGGACATCCTGGATATCAAACCTTTCCCCGTCTACATGAATCTGGTTTTTGTAGGGGTCGATATGGATCAGACCCTCTAAGTTCCGGTGCATCATTAATATCTCTACTGCCCTGATAACCTCGTTTTTCACAATCTCTCCTCCTTTAATTTAATTCGCCTTTTAAGTAGCGGTCTAACATCCTGCCGTTAATGTAGTAGCTCCACCTTTTCTCGAATTTAACTGCCGTCCCGAAGGGAAGCCTCTCCTGCCGGAGCCCCATCCTAACGAACTGGGGAGTGACTCCCATTTTCCGGGCCGTTTCTTCCACTGTCGGCCGCAACTGCTTCTCCCTCCTTTCCGAATACCTCCTCGATCGGTTTCCCGTATAACCTGGAGATCTTAAAGGCCAGGCTCAGGCCCCGATCTAAGAGCTTGCCCCGGTAGCCCCGCTCAAGAGCGTTATAAGTCTTAAAGGGCATACCTAAAATATCGGCCACTTCCTGCTGTGTCAGGCCCTTCATCAGGCGAAGCTCTTTGAGTTTGTGCTTCATGCTCATAACCTCCTTTCAGGCTCATATATTATTTTATATGATACGCTAAGGAGAGGCCAAGACGAAAAGAGAAAAAAATATACGTTTTGACATTATTTCGTTTACAACATCGCCTTTACGTGTTAGAGTAATAGTGGTAGTAATTCCATAAAAAGGAGGGGAGCAGGGTGAGCTTTGGAACACGTCTAAAAGCCCTGCGTGTGGAAAAAGGCTTATCTCAAAAAGAGCTTGGCCAATTAGTAGATCTTGAATCCCAGACAATCTCTCACTACGAAACCGGATATCGCAGTCCCAGTATTGCCACCATCAACCGCTTCTGTGAAGTATTCAACGTCACTTCAGACTACTTGCTCGACCGGTCGGATTATCGGCAATATCCCACTACAGATATCCGCACTATTGCCAGTAATTTGATAGACGAGATTCAAGAAGCCGCTCGTAAGGCAAATTCAAATTTAAAGGAGTCATAAGGCCATGAAAAGCCCCAACGGCTACGGCGGGGTCTACTTCCAAAAGGGCCGAAGGCGGCCCTGGGTGGCCAGGGTTACAACTGGGTGGACTGACGAAGGGGATCAGATCCGTCAAAATATCGGATCTTTCGAAACCAAACAGGAAGCCCTGGATGCTCTGGCCATGAGCCGGGTCACTCCCGTTTCCCCCAAGACCAACCTGACCCTGGAAGCCCTTTATGAGGAATGGTCCGCCAAGAAGTATCAGCAGATATCAAAGTCAACAGCCGACAACTACCGGGCCGCCTGGAAGCATATCAAGGTCCTGAGCCGCTCAAAATTCAAAGACCTCCGGCCGAAGAACTGGCAGGAGATCATCGACAGCCTGGAGGCTTCCCGCTCGACCCACGAAAAGATCCGCACCTTAATCAGCCTACTTTACAACTACGCTCTTCAGAATGATATCGTGGCCAAACACTACGGCCGCTATATTGTCCTGCCGAAGTCCAACCAGGCTGATCGGGATGCTTTCACCGATCTGGAAATTAAAAAGATGGTTGAAAAGGTCAACCAGGTCCCCTGGGTCGACAGTATCCTGATTATGATTTTTACCGGGATGAGAGTTGGAGAGATGTTAGCTCTGACCCGCTTCAACGTGGACCTCGATAAGAGGATCATTATCGGCGGGTTAAAGACTGAAGCCGGGAAGAATCGCATGATCCCGATTCACTCTAAGATCCTGCCCTATGTTAAAAAGTATTATGACCAGGGAGGCCAGGCTCTAATTTGTAAAGAGGACGGAAGCAAAATATCAACTGATTACTACCGGCGGCGGCTCTACTACCCGGCCCTGGATAAGTTGGAAGTCCAGGTCCTGCCGCCTCACTCCTGCCGCCATACTTTCGCTTCTCTCCTGGCCAGGGCCCGGGCCAACACAGTCCATATCCAGAAGTTAATGGGCCATACCGATTATGCCTTCACCGCCAACAAATATACCCATACTGAAGTGGAGGAATTGCTCAATACAGTCGAGTCTATTTGAGGCCCGCTTGATACTGGTTTTTTTTGGGAAAAGTGTAGCCTACCCGTAGCCTACCGCCTCGAATTTCAGCCAACTTGAGCGAATTTACCATTTAAATGAAAAACCCCGGAAGCCTTATGCCTCCGGGGTTTTTCCTTGTTTTCTTGGTCGGAGCGAAAGGATTTGAACCTTCGACCTCTTGACCCCCAGTCAAGCGCGCTACCAAGCTGCGCCACGCCCCGAAATCCATAGTTAATTCTAATGCAATGTAAATTAAAAGTCAACCTGCCCAATGAGATGAAGTACCCTTAAATTTTAAAATAACTGAAAAGTTGGCCGAAATTTATTCCTGCAACATTTTTATTGGCATTCCGGCTGTAAAGCTGCCTGTTGCCATCTTCCAGATGATACGATTTTATTCCATGTGATATAGATAAAAAAGTTTCGATATAAGCAGCCAGTTGGTCACAGCCTTTAATAATTTCACCATCCAGGGGTGAATACTGATCCCTGTTGTAATGCCTGTTTATAATTTCTGAGGTAGCCTTGGTTATCTGTCCTGCTTCAACAATTTTGCTTTCGAATTCGCTGTCGGTAAAATAGCGCAATTCTTCATGCCAGGTTACCGGCAGCAGGGGAAAGATTCTTTCTTCTAACTGTCGATGTTCAATTCCCTTGATAATCTCTTCTATGCCCTCTACAGAGCGTTTTACGGGGGAGACAATATCCCTGGTTAATACTTCTGGAAGATCGTGAAACAGTCCGGCAAAATAGTTATTATAAATCCTTTTTGGACAAGCCTTGAGCTCAAGTGAGCAGAGATAACTGATCATAGCGACGATCAGCATGTGACCTAAAACAGAGGTTTTTGGAACTCTGGGCGATTGAGCCCAGCGCTGCTGGAAACGGAGTTGACCAACAAGATCTAAAAAGTTGCTGGTTTTTTTGCCCAACGTCAGTTTTTGCACCCCTGCCAGGTCGTAATGTTCCTCAATCTGGTTGGCAATAGCTGCGCGGGTTTCTTCCAAACCGTATAATCCTTCATTAAGGCGATAGATGATCTTAAACTCCCAATTGGTCGCCAGGTAATGGGCTGCTTTAAGAATTCTTTTTTCAATTTCTCCCTGTTGCTGGCTGAGAAAATACTGTTCGATCTTGATTGGCAAATCATCCGGCAAATCACTGATCCGGTCTTTTAACCTTTCCAGCACCCAGCGGTTCAGCTGTTCACCCTTTTCTGCCATTAACTTGTAAAAGACAGGCGGTTTTATATCGGTAAGCACTATCCGGTGCAAAAATTCGAACAAGCCCCCTTCAATTAACCGCGGCCAGTTAATGACTGCATTATGATCAGCTTCTTCAATTTTGGCCAGCACAAAAGCGTAAACCATCTTATGAGCCTGTTTATCAAGTTCAGTAAAATGTTCCGGACGAATATGATCATTCCAGCGCTGTATACTGGCCGCCTCAAACAGCAATTCCAGAAGCTCTTTTCTGATCATCTTTAACCAGCCTCCCGCATTTATTTTGCCTTCTGACCGAGCTTAGATTCTGTTCCGGCTAACAGACGTTTAATATTGTCTTTATGTCTTAATACCACCAAAGCTGCCACCCCGACCCCGAAAAGGATATAAGGCCAATCGTATCCGAGCAGAAGAAAGGTTAAAGGAACAAGAATGGAGCCGATGATAGAGCCAAGCGAAACATAACGGGTAATTCCGACAATTATACCTGCACTGACAACCAAAACCAACAGCACCCAGCCCGACAAAGCTGCCAATACCCCGATGCCGGTAGCTGCGGCCTTACCACCTTTAAATTTCAGGTACAGGGGAAAGCTATGCCCCAGCATCGCCAGTAATCCTGCAGCAAGGTAAACCACCGGCAGATCACTGACAGCACGGGCTAAAAGTACTGCAACAAAACCTTTAAGCGCATCAAGTATAAATACAGGTAAAGCATAACACCACCCGGCTACACGCAGCACATTGGTTGCACCGATATTGCCGCTTCCGTGGTTTCTGATATCGGTTTTCAATAACATTTTGGACATAATATAGCCAAAGGGTAGTGAGCCAATCAGGTAGGCCGCTGCCAATACTATTACGATCACCTTATCATTCTCCCCTTCTGTCTCGTTTTTTTATTTTAATTACAACAGGCGTTCCTTTAAAACTAAATGAATCCCTGATTCTGTTCTCCAGATAGCGCCGGTACGAAAAATGGATCAGTTCAGGTTCATTTGCAAAAAATACAAACGTCGGCGGCTTTACCTCCGGTTGTGTCGCGTAGAAAAGTTTTACCCTCCTGCCCTTTACTCCCGGGGGAGGATTTACTGCCAGGGCATCTTCAAGCAGCTCGTTTAACAGCGAAGTGGGAATCCGTTTATGCTGTTCCTGCCAGGTTTCAATCAACAGGGGAAAGAGCCGTTCGACATGCCAGCCGGTCAATGCTGAAACAAAAGCAACGTGCGCGTAGGGAACGAAGCTGAGCATTCGATCAAGTGTATCTAAAAATTGCTCCCGACCCTGCTGGCGATCGCTGATTAAATCCCACTTGTTAACTACCAGTACCAAACCCCGCCCGGCTTGATCGACAAACCCGGCCAGCCTTTGATCCTGCTCAGTTATGCCAGCAATACCGTCAAGGACTAAAATGGCCAGATCAGCTCGTTGCACTGCTTTCAGGGATCGAAGAACACTGTAATATTCAACAGAATCTTTCACTTTGCTTTTACGTCTCATTCCGGCTGTATCAATTAAAACATAAGGCTGCTCTTCATAGTTAAAAGCGGTATCAATAGCATCCCGGGTTGTTCCCGGAATATCGCTGACAATCACTCTTTCCTCGCCCAGAAAACTGTTTATCAACGATGATTTGCCCACATTGGGCCTGCCGATCACTGCTACTTTAACTGCATCTGCAGCGTACTGTTCATCCTGAGCCAGCTCAGGAGGCAGTAGTTTGCAGATATGATCAAGCAGTTCTCCAGTTCCCTTACCATGGGCTGATGACACCGTGAGCGGATCACCAAAACCCAACTGGTAAAAACCGTATTTAGCGTTATCCATCTCGTAATGATCAATTTTATTCACTACCGGAATAACTGTTTTACCGCTCCTGCGCAGCATGTTGCCAATTTCCTGATCCAGAGCTGTTAGTCCTTCCCGGCCATCAAGGAGAAAAATAATTACCTGAGACTCTCCAACTGCCAGTTCGACCTGACCCCTCACCTTGGTGGTGATCTGATCATCATCGCCGAAGGTCAAACCACCGGTATCAATAACAACCAGGTTCCTGCCGCACCATTCGGTAATGCCGTATAAACGATCGCGAGTAACCCCGGGTACCTTTTCTTCTATCGCTGTCCTTGCTGAGGTCAAACGGTTAAAAAGAGTCGACTTACCTACATTAGGTCGGCCAACTATGGCAATTACCGGTTCCAAATTTATGCCCCCCCGCTGCTTGCGATTTGTTCAAGATTATAGGAATTTATTTTATCCCAGGCCTCAATGGGCCCTGTCGCCGGGACAACCGGTGTCTGCAGTATTTCTTCCACCGTAGCCAGGGTCTGATTATCTAAAAACAGATTACTCTGGTCTTTCAGCAGCGCCTGACTGATCAAGATCAGGTTACCGCAGTCTCTGTCTGCCAGGGCAGCTATTATATCACTTCCTGTCAGTAAACCGGCTACTGTTACAGTATCACCAAAAAAACGGTTAATAGCAACTTCAACATTTACCTGTAAACCGTCAACCTTGCTAAACAGATCCGCCAGAGCTCCGATTAACTGTCGGGCTGATTGCCCGGTTACCAGGGTAACCTGAACCGGTATTTTAAGCGAAGCTGGAAGTTGATCTTTCAACTGAACTAATTGATCAAGAAATAATCGGGCCAGACCGACTCCATTTTCCAGCTGGGGAAATTCTTCATATTCAGAACGTGGCGGATAAGATCGACCAGCCAGATTATACAATTCATCAGCCAAGAAAACAAAGCGGCTGCCTCTTCTCTTTAAATAAAGCTTCTGCAATGCTTCAATTTTATCAATCAAACCTGCCGCGTCAACTCCGGTAACGGGTTCTAAATCATCAAGCCCGGACCGGTGTGCGGTTAACCCGACCGGAACCAGGGCAACAGAAAGCAGATTTTCCCCCATAGCACCCAGATCAGCCAGGGTTTGGTAGAGCTTAGAACCTGTGTTATAACCCGGACACAGAACAATCTGGGCATGTATTCTGATCCCTCCGCGGATCAACTGTTTAAGATAATCCAATCCTTTTGCTGCTCTTTTTGTGCCAAACATGATCGATCGTAAAGCAGGATCAGTTGTATGGACTGATACATAAAGCGGACTGAGCTGCAGTTTCAAAATGCGCTTCAGTTCAGAATCATTAAGCCTGTTCAAAGTGATAAAATTACCATAAAGAAAGGAAAGACGGTAATCGTCATCTTTAACGTAAAGTGTTTCGCGCATCCCAGCCGGGTTCTGATCGACAAAACAAAATTTACAACGATTTGGACAGCGCTGCAGTGGGGCTATGGCCGGCGATTCAAACTCCAGGCCTACTGAATCAGTGCCGTGAAGTTTTAAACTTACACGCTTTACTGGTCCGGTATCAGTTAAAAAAAGCATTTTCACCTGATCATCAGCTGTTAGAATGCGGTAATCAAGGATATCTTTGATCGGCTGATTATCAACTCTAAGCAGCCGCCAACCTGTTTGTATACCGGCTTTCTCAGCCGGTGTATTCTTCCTGACTGCGGTCACCAGGTGACCTTTTTCAACTGGCTTATTATTCATCGTTAGTTCTCCGGGCAAACTCATCAGGGTTTATACCTCTCCGTTCAAGCCATTCTGCTGTGGAGCCAGTAATCACCAGGGGCACCTGTTGCAGTTCAGCAATTGTGCGGGCTCCGGTTAAAATCATAATTTTTTTTATACTTTCTTCCAGCTGCCTGATCGCCTTGATCAGGTTTTGCCGACCCCGCCTGCGCAGCAGATATAACGGTAGACCAGCCATTCCAACACCTTGTGCCCCCAGCGCTAGGGCCTTGGCAACATCAAGGGGGTGATGCAGACCGCCGGAGGCAAAAATGTCCGGTCCGCTATTCTGGCAGATGGAAGATACTTCGATTAAACTGAGTGCTGTGGATATTCCCCAGCCGGTTAAATCATAACTATCTGCATTACCAGACCGGTCATTTTCCAGATCAATGAAGTTGGTGCCACCACGACCGCCAATATCAATTGCAGCTACCCCGCTTGCCTTAAGTTTTACGGCTTCTTCCCGGGCAATGCCGAAACCAACTTCTTTAACGATCACCGGAACCAATACGCTCTTAACCAGCAGGCTGATTCTTTCCAGCGCACCTTTAAAAGCTCGGTCACCTTCAGGCATGTGCAGTTCCTGGGCGACGTTAAGATGCACCTGCAGAGCATCGGCGGCAATCATTTTTACCGCCCCTCTTGCCAGTCCAGGGTCGGCATAAGAACCGATGTTAGCCCACAATTCTCCATCGCGGTTTAGAGATCTGGTAATCGTAAAGCTT
>CAZCHW010000038.1:0-4689 GCA_964498375.1 uncultured Syntrophomonadaceae bacterium
TACCTTCACCATCCAATCTGGTTTCCATTATTTGCCCCAGATTCGTTAAGCTGCTTTGCAGCTGATCCGGTTTTTCATTTTGATTACTATCAGGCAGGCTAGCCGGTCTGACCGGCATACCACTGCGATTAATTCCGGCAGGTTGATCTGACACTCTTTCCCGGTTGTGAAAAAGTAATCTGGTGTAAATCTGGGTTGCCGCCGGGTCCCGGTGACCGAGTGCATCCTGCAGCAGCTTTATATTGCTCGTGTCTCTGATAAAATCAACTGCAAAGGAGTAACGGAGTAAATGTGGATAAACATCTTTATCAATACCGGCTTTTCGAGCCAACCGCTTGATCATTTCACGAATGTAGCGGTCTTTCAGTTTGCTTCCGGTCAGAGTGCAAAAAAACCAGTGATCTTTAATCGGCCTGATGATGCTCCAGCTTCTCAACAATGATAATTCCGAACTGTCAAGCTCCAGAACCCTGGACCGGGCCGCTCCGCTTGCCCTGATATATATATGTCTGTTTTCCCAGTCAATGTCGTCAGTTTGCAGGTTAATAATTTCGCTTACCCGCATACCGGTTTTAAGCATCAGGCTGATTAAACAGAGATTTCTTAAACCAGTTGGCGCTTTTGGATTAGGTTGCTTTAAAAGAGCCATCTGTTCGTAACTGTTTAACGGTTCCGGATTTCTTTTTTGATATGACATCCGCATCACCATATTTACTACCATATTAATATTATGTGGAACATATTACAGGGTAGTGAATTATATCTATATTCTGAATGATTACAATGTGATTGTCAAGTGTTGATTCGGTATAAAATATAATTCCGGATAAATTTAACTTGACAAACTTGTTTAATTTGGTTATTCTATCAATCAAGTTAATAAAGCAAAGGCAATGATCGGAACCATTAACCGGTAAACTACACTCAGAGAACCGCTGGCCGGTGCGAAGCGGATGTAGAGCAACTGGTGAACTCCTCCGTAAGCCGTCAACCGAAATTAAACAGCTTTCTGGCTGGTTAAAATTAGGCTTGACCGGAGACTTCCGTTATCTAAAAGAGTGGGTGGTAGATGTTATGCCGCCAAGAAGAGTGGTACCGCGATCTAAAGCTTTCGTCTCTTGTACGAGAGCTTTTTTATTTACCTCTTCCCCACTCCGGATAGAAAAAGTACATTATTAATCGGAGGTATTAAAAATGAATGAAAGAAACGAGCAAAAAATAAAAACTGATAAAATCTTTCTCTTCGACAGCACCCTGCGTGATGGTGAGCAAACACCCGGCGCCCGCCTCAGCTTTGAAGAAAAAATTGAAGTGGCCCGACAGTTGGCACGTCTTAATGTTGATGTAATTGAAGCTGGATTCCCTGTTTCTTCACCGGGAGAATTAAAAGCGGTTCAGGCCATCGCCAGGCAGATTGAAGGCCCGGCAGTATGCGCCCTGGCCAGGGCAGTTCAGGGCGATATTGATGCCGCCTGGGAAGCAGTAAAAGAAGCAAAGCGGCCTCGACTACACGTCTTTCTCGGCGCTTCGGATATCCATATGGAGCACAAATTAAAAAAAGACCCGGCATTATTACTCGAACAAGGTGTAGAAGCAGTTAAATACGCTAAAAAGTATTGCTCTGATATCGAATATTCTCCTGAAGATGCCACCCGGGCCCGTGATGAGTATCTCTATGGACTGCTTGAAGCGGTAATCAAGGCCGGTGCTACAGTAATCAACATTCCTGATACAGTCGGCTACGCTGTTCCTGAAGAATTTGGCGCGCTAATTAAAAGGCTGCGTGACAATGTGAAGGGCATCGAGAAAGTAACGATCAGCGTGCACTGCCATAACGATCTGGGGCTCGCTGTAGCTAACTCTCTGGAAGCAATTAAAAACGGGGCCAGGCAAATAGAATGTAATATCAACGGGATCGGCGAGCGAGCCGGAAACGCTGCCCTGGAAGAAATTGCCCTTGCCCTGCGGATTCGTCAGAATCATTTTCCGTACCATACCGATCTTAATTTCTCCGAAATATACAGAACCAGCCGCCTGGTAAGCAAATTAACCAGAATCTCCATTCCGGTCAACAAGGCTGTAGTCGGCCTTAATGCTTTTGCCCATTCTTCGGGAATACATCAGGACGGCATTCTTAAAAATAAAGAAACCTATGAGATTATTGACGCCGAATTAATTGGCGGAAAGGCCGCTGTACTATGTTTAACGGCCAGATCCGGCCGCCATGCAGTTATGGACCAACTGAAAAAGCTCGGTTTTTCTCTGGACAGCGAACAGCTTGAACTGATTTACGGTCATTTTGTCAACCTGGCAGACAAGAAGAAAGAGGTCTACCCAGAAGATCTGGAAGCGCTGGTGCTTGATCATCTATCCTTCACTGAGCCGCGTTACAAGCTTGACTACATGCAAACGATCAGCGGCAGTAAAAGCATTCCGGCAGCTGTGATCCGGTTAAGAAAAGATGATGACAGCACTGTCGAAGAAGTAGCAATTGGCAGTGGTCCGATCGATGCAGCCTATAACGCAATCAATAAAATTACCGGCCTCAGCATTGGCCTGGAAAATTATCGGATTAACGCGGTTACCCAGGGTCGTGACGCCCTTGGCGAAGTGCAGGTCCAGATGTCTTACCAGGATCGAACTATCACCGGTCGCGGCACCAGCACCGATATTATTGAAGCCAGCGTTAAAGCTTACCTGAACGGATTGAATAAACTGCTCAAATTAAACGGATTCCAGTAATATATTAAAAGGCAAACAAAAGTTTGTTGAACCGGCTATTTATGATATAATCAGCACTAACAAAAGGCTGTAAAGGGGTGGTCCTTTGGAAAAGCTAACTGAAAAGCAAAAACGGGTTCTAAGTTATATCGAGCAGGAAGTCGCCCGATGTAACTACCCACCTTCGGTACGGGAAATTGGTAAAGCGTTGGGTATCAGCTCAACGGCTACTGTCCATGGGTATCTCGATATACTGGAAGAAAAGGGCTATATTGCGCGGGTAGCAACTAAACCACGGGCTATTCAGTTACTGCGCGATCCGGAGGGTAACCCTGAAGCAAAATGTTCATTTGCCCCACTGGTTGGTCGGATTACCGCTGGCCTTCCTGTTCTTGCCGAAGAGAATCTTGAAGGATACTTCCCGGTTCCAGACCACCTTACGGTTGATGATGATTGCTTTGTCTTACAAATTAACGGCAACAGTATGATTAATGCCGGAATAAATGATGGAGATTACGTTTACATCAGGCAGCAAAAAAATGCGGAAAATGGTGAAATCGTCGCAGCCCTTATCGATGACGAAGCAACGGTAAAACGTTTTTACCGGGAAGGAAATCATATCCGGCTCCAACCCGAAAACGATGCATACGCCCCGCTTATCGTAGAGAATGCAGAAATAATCGGTAAGGTAATCGGCCTTTTCCGTCGTATTTAATGCAGATATTCTCATTCGATCTAGAAGTTCTAAATCAAATTATATAGGGCTTAAGACTTGAGGCTAAGCTGCGGTCAATTACTGCGCAAACAGCAATAGTCTCATCGTGGTAATCAATACTTAGCACCTCTCCCTCCTCCCTGATCCGGGCTAATAACTTGCCTTCTCTGTAGGGCAGGACAACGGAAACCGTTAATCGCTGCTGACGAATGAATGCGGCGATATTTTCTTTTAGCAGATCAAGTCCAATCTTTTGTTGGGCAGATATAAAAACAGCGCCGGGGTAATCCCGGGTCAGGTACTGTAAGTTATCTGGTTCTTCAACCAGGTCGATTTTATTGAATACGATAATTTCCCGTTCGGGATATTGTTCGTCGATTAAGGCCAGTTGTTCTCGCACAACCCTGATCTGCAGCGCCAGATCAGGATGGTTTGCATCAACAACATGAAGCATCAGATCAGCTGCAGCTATTTCCTCCAGGGTGGCTTGAAATGCTGCAATTAGTTGCCGGGGTAGGTTTTCGATAAATCCTACTGTATCAGTGTAGAGTACTTCCTGCCCTCCCGGCAGAGCACCCCTGCGTACCGCTGGATCGAGAGTGGCAAAAAGTTTATCTTCAGTGTATAGTTCTGAACCGGTCAGAACATTGAGCAGGGTTGATTTACCGGCATTGGTGTAACCGATCAGCGAGATCACCTGGCAACGGTTACGTCGACGATGTTGACGGTGCAAGCCGCGCTGCCTGCGCAGCAGGGTAATCTCTTTTTTTAGATCGGTAATCCGTTTGCGAATTACCCGGCGATCAACTTCTAACTGTGTTTCACCCGGCCCCCTGGTCCCGATACCTCCACCCAGTCTCGACAGTTGATTCCCAAGACCGATTAAGCGGGGCAAAAGGTAGTTTAGCTGGGCCAGCTCAACCTGCAGTTTCCCTTCCCGGGACAGGGCCCGCCTGGCAAATATATCGAGAATCAGGGCGGTTCTGTCGATTACCTTCAAGTTCAGAAGCCGATCAAGATTGCGGACCTGCGATGGAGATAGTTCATCATTAAAGATGATTAAGTCGGCGTCGTGCATCTTTGCCAAGGCAACCAGTTCTTCTGCCTTCCCCTTGCCGATATAATATGTTTTATCAGGTCTTTCGCGGTTTTGGATAACCCGGTCGACCACAGCGGCTCCGGCAGTGTCGGCGAGCAGCGCCAACTCGTCCAGTGACCGCTCGATGTCATGTCCGGGTAATTTCATCTCCAGG
>CAZCHW010000038.1:4699-10369 GCA_964498375.1 uncultured Syntrophomonadaceae bacterium
CCTTTAATTGAAAAAAGACACCTCCAGACAGTGCCTTTTTCCCTGCTCCAGATTTAAATAAATTTATTATTCCCCTATTTTATCCCCGTCATCATTTTCGTCGTTATCGGGGGTTTTCAGGTTAATGTTGCGCATGGGGATTATTGTCGACACTGCATGCTTATAAACAAGTTGCTGCTTACCTTCCACTTCAAGCAGAATGGTAAAATTGTCAAAACTGCGCACAACCCCTTTGATCTGGTAGCCGTTGACTAAGAAAACTGTAGTCAACATATTCTCTTTGCGAGCCTGGTTTAGAAATGTATCCTGTAAATTGATCATGCCTTTCATCTATCGGGCTCCCTTCCTGTCTCTTCCTTTGGGAATATTATTCGCCTGTTAAGGCGTAAGTTCCTTCACAGAGGCACAAATAATTTCTAAAGCTTCACTATCGGATATCTGGTCAAGGTCAATCCAGTTGGCTTCACTGCTGCGTCTGAACCAGGTTAGCTGCCGCTTGGCCAGATTTCTTGATTCTTTCTTAATTTCCTCTACAGCCTGGCTCAGGCTGATTTTCCCCTGCAGGTGAGCGAGCATCTGTCGGTAACCAATCACCTGCATTCCCGGAGCTTCTATCCCATAACCCTGCCTATACAGAAACGCCACTTCTTCTTTTAAACCCTCATCTATCATCAAATCGACTCTTTGATTAATCCTCCGGTATAGATTGTCCCGGCTCCGGTTAAGGCAGTAGATCAAAGAGCAATATGGTGACCGGCGGCGATCTGTTTCATTTACCTGCGCTGATATTGGTTTGCCTTCCAGATTATAAACTTCCAGAGCCCGGACGATGCGACGCTTGTCGTTTGGATGTATTTTCGCGGCAGCAGCCGGATCAACTGCTTCTAACTCCCGGTATAATTGTGGAAGCCCTTCACGATCAACCCTGTTTTCCAATTCCCTGCGCATCACGGTTGAAACCTTTTTCTCACCGAATGCATAGTGATTGGTAACTGCCCTGATGTAAAGTCCTGTACCCCCGACCATCAAAGGCAGCATTTTTGCCTGGTGAAACCTTTTGATTGCTTGATTTGCAGCTTTTTGAAAGTCTGCAGCGCTAAAGCGTTGATCAGGATTAATAATATTGATCAAGTGATGCCTGACCTGCGCCAATTCCACAGGTGTCGGTTTAGCAGTGCCAATATCAAGTAACCGGTAGACCTGGGCGGAATCAGCACTGATTATTTCAGTTTGCAGTTTTAAAGCCAACTTAATGGCCAGTTCAGTTTTTCCAACGGCTGTAGGGCCCGCCAAAACCAGCAGGGGTATTTTTTCTTTCAGTATGGGTTTAAACTGGTTCAATGAGATCCACCACCACGGTTAAAGCCTTTTTCAAGCCTGGAACGTTCAAAAATCAGCACTGTTGGCCGTCCGTGCGGGCAGTATTCAGCCGATGGAGTCTTTTCCCACTCGGCCAAGAGCTCTTTCATTTCTGTGTTTGATAATGCCTGCCCTGCCTTAACTGACCTGTGACAGGCTAAAGTTTTAAGCATTGCTTCCCTGGCGGTTGCCCCTGTAACCTGATCGGAGTTAAAAAGCCGTTCCAGAAAATCCTGCAATTCATGTTCCCCCAGGTTGCCGCCTGCCAAAAAAGGAACTGCCCTGATTACATAGTGCGATTCGCCAAGTGTTTCAAATTCGTAACCTTCAGCCCTGAGCAGCGGTAACAGCTGAGTAAATTTTTCCTGCCACTGTGGGGGCAGTTGAAGTGGCAGCGGAATAGTTAATTGAGAACCGGATTCCTTCTTACACTGCTCTTCCTCCCTGGTTTGTAAACGGTGATAGATAATCCTTTCATGAGCAGCATGTTGATCGATCAGCAGCAGATCACTGCCTCGCTGCACCACCAGATAACTGTTCAAATATTGGCCGATTAAATGGCAATAGCTATCAGCCTTCATCCCTTCACACACTTCGCCACCCGTTAAATTTTCAGGACGAGTTCCGGCATTAACCGGGGATTGCGTTTTTTCTAAACTTCTATCACGATTGTGGTCCAGGTAATTTTGATAGTTAAACCGATCCTGGGTTAAAGCCGTTTTATAATGCTCTTCGCTAAATATTTCTTTTAATTCCTTGTTTAATTCGGGATATTTACAGGCCTCCAAAGCTCGAAGCGGCTTCTGACTTTGCAGCGCAAGTCTCACCGCCCGGAAAAGCAGCGTTTTAACCGGTTCAGGTTCTGCGAATCTAATCTCAATTTTTGCCGGGTGAACGTTTACATCGATTAAATGAGGCGCGAGGTTAACCCTGATCACCGCCAGAGGATGACGCCGCGAAGGAAGCAAATCACCGTAAGCTCTTTCCAGAGCGCTGACCAGCATGGCATTATTTATCAAACGTCCGTTCACGATCAGGGTAATCCACTTGCGGGATGATCTGGTTAAATAGGGTGCTGAAGTATAACCCTCTACAAAAATATCATTTTGTTTTTCCTTCTTTTCTATTCTCAGCATCGCTTCAGCGATCTCACTGCCATAGAGAGCACCAATTGTGTTTAGGAGATTGCCATCTCCTGTTGAGCGAAAAAGAGTTCTGCTCCCACTGGTTAAAACAATTTTTACCCCTGGGTTGGCCAGGGCTATTTCACTTAATAGTGAACTAATTCTCGAAGATTCATAAGAAGCTGCCCTTAAAAACTTGAGTCTTCCAGGGGTATTGTAGAATAAATCGCTGACTTCAACCACCGTTCCCGGAGGCGCAGCCTGTTCAACCTGTTTTATCGCATCTCCCCCCGCAAAGGTGATCTCGCAGCCGGCAACTTCATCAGCAATTCTGGTGGTCATTTTAACTCTTGCCACTGCGGCAATGCTGGGCAGAGCTTCTCCCCTGAAGCCGAGGCTTTTAAGATGATCAAGGTCGGTGAAACTTTGCAGTTTGCTGGTAGCAAAACGCTGAAATGCCAGGGGCAGCTCAGCAGCCTTGATCCCAAATCCATTATCACTCACCCTGATTAGCTTTTTACCGCCCTCTTCGATCGCCACAGTGACCTGTGAAGCCCGGGCATCTAGAGAGTTTTCCACCAGTTCTTTCACTACTGAAGCTGGAGTCTCAATTACCTCACCGGCAGCTATTTGTTCAGCTGTGATCTTATCAAGAACCTTAATCGTCATGGGGCAGATTAATCTCCTTCATGATTGTAATCAGGTGGCTGAACATGGTCGACCTTTAAAAGTTCTTTTTGTAATTCATAGAGGCTTTGCATCGATTCCAGTGGGGTCATCCGGTTTAGATCCAAATTTTTAATCTGTTCAGCTATTTCCAGTTCCCGTTCGTGATCGCACCGTGGTTCGGAAACCAGCGGAAGCAGGCTTAGCTGCTGTTCCGCAGCCGCTGATGAAGCAAGTTCAAGCTCTGCTAAAATAGCTTCTGCCCGATATAGCACCTCGCGTGGCACACCGGCCAAACGGGCGACATTGATTCCGTAACTCTTGTCAGCCCGGCCGGGAACTACCTGGCGTAAAAAAATTACCTCTTTGCCCTTTTCCCGTACAGCCATAGTATAGTTTTTTACCCCGGCCAGTTCTCCTTCCAATCTCGTTAATTCGTGGTAGTGAGTTGAAAATAGAGTCAGGGCCCTAATCTTTTCGCTGAGATATTCAATCACACCGCGGGCGATACTCATTCCGTCATAGGTACTGGTTCCCCGGCCGATTTCATCTAGAATAATCAAGCTGTCTGCTGTTGCTTCTTTTAGAATAAGCGCTGTTTCCTGCATTTCAACCATAAAAGTGCTGTGACCGCGGCTTAAATCATCACTGGCTCCAACCCGGGCAAAAACACGATCGAGCAAAGGCAAATCAGCGCTTTCTGCAGGGACAAAAGAACCGGCCTGGGCCATAATTGTAATCAGGGCAGCGCTGCGGATATAGGTACTCTTACCAGCCATATTGGGCCCGGTAATTAACAGCAAATAATGGTTTTGATCCATCACCAGGTCGTTCGGTACAAAGCGGTCCGAAGCAAGCTGTTCAACAACCGGATGGCGAGCACCTTTCAGTTTAAGAAGTTTGCGATCATGAAAACTGGGCCTGTTGTAATTGTTACGATCTGCAGCTTCAGCAAGACTCTGCAGGCAATCTATGGCAGCAAGCTGAAGCGAAGCAGCCTGTAAATCCCCGGAAAACGAGTTGACATAATTCCGCAGCTCTTCAAACAGACTATACTCAAGCTGGTTCAGTTTTTCCCGTGCTCCGGTGATCTGCTCTTCAAGCTGTTGCAGTTCACCGGTTGTAAAACGTTCAGCATTAACCAGTGTCTGACGACGCAGATAATAATCTGGCACAGCGTTCAGATTACTTTTAGTAATCTCGATATAATAACCGAAATTACGATTATATCCTACTTTTAAAGTTTTTATTCCACTTTTATGCCGCTCTTCCTGTTCGTATTCCAGCAAGAGGTTACTGCTATCATTTGCCAGTTGCCGTAAGCGATCTGCTTCAGCATGGTACCCCTTCCTGATTACTCCACCTTCTTTCAGGGTCAGGGGTGGATCATCAACTAAGGCGCTGCCGAGTTTGTCAATCAGTTTATCAAATGATGGTAAATGATCGTTCAGTTCATGCCACAGGGCTGCATCAAAGTTGTCCAGTAATGTTTTTAAAGGTGTTATTTGCACGAGTGAATTCTTTAAATAAACCAGATCGCGGGCATTAACCCTCTGATAAGCGAGACGGCTGCAAAAACGTTCAAGGTCAAAGACCCGATCCAGTTTTTTCCGAAGGCTATCTCGGAGGAGCGGTTTACCAACCAGTTCTTCAACAGCATCCAGTCGGGTTTCTATTGCCTTGCGCTCCAGCAATGGTTGTTCAAGGCGGCGTTTCAGTAATCGTTTGCCCATGCCGGTTAGACAGTAATCAATCAGTGCCAGCAGGCTGCCTTTTTTACCCCCATCCCTTAATGATTGACAGAGTTCTAAATTCCGGCTGGTAATGTTATCTATCACCATGCTTTTGTCAATAAAATACAGCTCAAGATTGCGGAAAGGACTGTAGTCAGCCGAAAGTTGTTGCAGCAAAGTCAGGTAAGTCAGGGCCAGCGCTGCCGCTGTGGCAGCAAGGTGGAACCGCTGCAGGTTTAGTGTGTCGTAGGTATTCCTGCTCCAGTAATTTAAGATTAGGTTTTCCGCTTCCTGCCGATCAGGCAGGTTCGGGATTGTTTCGGTTAGAATATTGTCATGCGAATTGAGCATCTGGAGAATCTTTTGCTTTAAAATTTCGGGGTGACAAATTATTTCAGCTGGTTTAAGCCGCTTAATTTCATCCAGAAGGTTATCTTCTGCACCTGGGCCGGTTTCTTCAGTGATCCGGAAATCGCCTGTTGATATATCAACTACGGCCAAGCCAAAACCGATTGACGGTCGGTTTACCAGAGCAACCAGGTAGTTATTATTGCCTTCGTCCAGCATTTCAGGGTCTGTAACAGTGCCGGGTGTCAGGATACGGGTTATTTCACGCCGGACTAACCCCTTGGCTTGCTGGGCACTTTCTACCTGGTCACAGATCACTACTTTATGACCACGCGCCAATAGGCGGTTCAGGTATGTTTCGGCAGCATGAATCGGCACCCCGGCCAGGGGAATCGGGTTCTCACTGCCGGCATCGCGAGATGTCAGAGCTATTTCAAGTT
>CAZCHW010000039.1:0-10277 GCA_964498375.1 uncultured Syntrophomonadaceae bacterium
TGTGCTCCCGTAACAGTTTATCTACTTCTTCATCAAGACCGAGAGCTTCCAGTTCTTTAATTTTTTGCTTAAACTCTTTCTGCTGCCTGGCCGACCAGTGCCGCCTCAGGTAGTCGATTGAATCCTCTGCCATACGTTTCGCTGTCTGGGGCGGCAGATCCTGCAAAGCGGGATCAGTTACCGCTGTCGAAATTAATCGCACCAAATCTTCATTCTCCAGGTGATCGAGCAACTGTTCTGCGCTAATCCCATCACCCTTTGTTTGTTCTGATAAAATTAAATCAACCACCTGCCGGATTGTTTCGTCTTCCAGATATTCCGGCTTTATAAGATTTCGCCCTAGTTCGGCTATTTCCTTGCGCTGAAGCATCAAAGATATTAATATTTTTTCAGCCGGTCTCAGGTTGACTGCTTTTACTTCTGCAGATGAACCGCCGATTCCTTCTACCTGCGACCGACTTCCTTTCTGCATTCGTTTTTTTAACTCGCTGCGCAGAATAGACTCTTCCACACCCAGTTCTTCAGCCGCTTGTTTTAGATAATAGTCCTGTTCAACCCGATCAACCGCAGTGGCCAAAAAGGGCATCAATTCATCAGTATACCTGACCCGACCCTGATCGGTCTGCAAATCATACCGTTCTTTTAACCTGGCCATCCTGTATTCAATCAGGGGAACGGCGTTGTTCAGCACGGCATCAAATGCTGCGCGGCCTTGTTTGCGGATCATACTGTCCGGATCGCTGCCAACAGGCATCTCGGTTACCCGGACCAGGCAGCCGGTTGACTGTAGAATTGCCAGCCCGCGCCAGGTTGCCGCTGCACCTGCACTGTCTGCATCATAGGCGGTGATCACATTTTCAGCTTGATTTCGCAACAGGCGGCTCTGCTCGTAGGTCAGGGCTGTACCCAGTGAAGCAACCACATTCTTGAACCCGGCCTGGTAAGCAGTGATCACGTCTGTGTAACCTTCCATCACTACCACAGTTTTCAGGCGGCGCGACTCTTCCCGGGCCAGATTTAACCCATAGAGCATTGTTCCCTTGCTGAATATCTCGGTTTCCGGTGAATTCAAATACTTGGGACCACTTTTACCTTTCTCGTCAAGAATTCTCCCGCCAAAACCGGCCACCTTTCCGGAAATAGTGCAGATCGGAAAGACAACCCGGTTACGGAAACGATCGTAATAACCCTGTTCCCGGCCGGGAGATACCAGCCCTGCTTTAACCAGCAGTTCCGGCGAAGCCCCTTTGCTGCAGGCAAAATCAAACAAGCCGGTCCAATGCGAAGGAGCGTAACCCAGCATAAACCTTTCAATAGTCTCCCTGCTGATTCCTCTTTTTAACAAATAGTCCAAGGCCTTGCGCCCGCCGGGTCTTTTTATCAGCTGATAGTGGTAATAGCGGGCGGCAACCAAATTAAGGTTATGCAGCTTTTCCTTTAAAAGATCCCTGGCATTCGGTTCCCTTTTTCGTTCCGGAATTGTAATTCCTGCCCGCCGGGCCAGAAATCGAACTGCTTCAGGAAAAGAAAGCTTTTCCATCTCCATAATCAAACCGAACACGTTACCTGAAGCGCCGCACCCAAAACAGTGATACAGCTGTTTTTCAGCCGATACAGTAAAAGATGGGGTTTTTTCACTGTGAAATGGGCAGAGGCCAATCATGTTTTTACCCCTGCGTTCCAATTTCAGGTAATCGCCGACCAGGTCGACCAGGTCGGATTGCTGTCTTACTTCATCAATAATTTCTTCAGGTATTCCCTGGGCCATCGTTGTTCCCTGCCTTCTTAGATAACAAAACCCCATCTCTATCAGAGACGAGGCAAATCTACTTGCTTCTTCAGGAAACCCGACCGGCCTGACCGGCCGTCTCTACCAGATCAGACCGCCTGGATCTACTTCTGGTTCCTATTCGACAAGTTAACCTCCGATCCTGCCTGCAGGGCATTAATACATACTAATTAAATAGGATATCTTTCGCTTTGAAAATTAATCCCCCGGCGCTATGCCGGGGGATTAACAATTAACCCTTGCAGGCAATCAACCTCAAATTTATTTAAATTTTGCGGCTGCTTCGCTAACGACCTGCTCAAAATTATCTATTTCTTCTCCGGGCAACTCGGCGTAGGTAACACGATCGCGTTCCATGCCAAGCGCTTCGAGCAGATCCCTGGCATGCTCAACCCGCTTGTTGGCCCAGTATGATACATCTTTATACTGGCATTCGAATTTGTCACTCTCACCGCAACCGACAACAACTACTCCGTCAATTCCGAGTTCGAATGCTTTCAGGATGTGCACTGAATCGAGCTTGCCGACACAGGGATAACGCACAACTGCCACATTCTTGTGTTCCCTGTTCACAAATTCAGGCATGGCAAAAGCGCCATAGGCGCAGGTAATAGCCAGCATAACCGGTTCACCATTTTTAGCGGCCAGCGCTTTTTCAACTGCCGGCTCAATGGCATTAACGGCATCTTCAACATACGGAGCTCTGAAATGAATGGCATATACCGGGCATACGCTCAGGCAGAGCCCGCAAGCCTGGCACTGTTCATTACGGACTGTAACCTTGCCGTCTTCACCAACCACAGGAACGTTGTAGGGGCAAATACGCACACAGGTCAAACAATGCGTACAAAGATCTTAATCCTGGCAGGCTCCGGCTGCGCAGGTCAGGCACCGTCTGGCTTCACGGATTGCCGTTTCCACGTCGTACCCCAGCTCGGCCTGCTTATAGTGACGCACCCGTTCCTCGGGGGTCATCATCGGTATAGCAAGGCGTTCAACCCGGCCAATTTCACCGGTAACCTTGCTATCGAGCGCTTCAAGCACAGCCACTTCTTCCAGATCGGCTGCATTAAAGGGTTCACCATCAAGGAAGTGACTGATTGCCTGGGCTGCTAAACGCCCATCGGCCATCGCCTGAACTGCTGTTCCAGGCCCCATGGTTACTTCTCCACAGCCAAATACACCTTTACGGCTGGTGGTCATGGTTTTACTGTTGAACACAATCCGGCCTCGCTCATCAATATCAATCTCTCCGCGTACAGGCTCAGGATCACCACCCTGGCCAATTGCAAAGATAACAATATCTCCATTAAGCATCATCTTATTTTCTTCATTGAAAGAGGGGTTAAAACGACCTTCGGGATCGAAAACGCATGAGCACTCGACCACTTCAAGGCCGGTGATCTTGCCGCTTTCGCGCACAATTGCCTTTGGCCCCCAGGACGGGTTAAATTCAACACCCTCTTCTTTTGCTTCTTCAATTTCCCATTCAAAAGCAGGCATTTCTTCATCACATTCCAGGCAGGCCAATTTCACTTTTCCTGCCCCGGCGCGCACTGCCGAACGGGCTACGTCCATAGCCACGTTACCGCCGCCGATTACAATTACTTCAGGATTGCCTTCAAACTTGAAACCCTCTCTTTTAACTGCTTTCAGGAAAGGCAGGGCATTAAGTATTCCATCGCCTTCCGAACCCGGAATATTTAAACCGCGGCTCACCGGCAGACCCATCGCTAAAAGTATTGCCTGATAGCCATCATTTTCCAGCTTTTCTATAGTTATATCCTTGCCTAGTTCAACTCCAAACTGAAACTTGACACCCTGTTCGGCAATTTCTTCTATGTCCTTATTAATTGCCTCGTCGGGCAGACGGTAAAGGGGAATGTAGTGGCGGACTGCACCCCCGGCAGCATCTTCCCGATCAAAAACAGTTACATCGGCACCCATCCGGGCCAGGTCAAACGCTGCGGTCAGACCGGCCGGGCCGGCCCCGACTATCGCAACCTTACCACTCACTTTCGGGCCATCCGGAGCTGGTTTCACTTTTGCTTTGCCGTATTCTACAGCAAATCTCTTCAGAGCCCTGATCGAAGGTGGTTTGTCGACATCGTTGCGCCGACATTCATCTTCACAATGGTGAGCACAAATCGTTCCGCAGACAAAGGGAAGGGGGTTCGTTTCCTTGATTACCGCTAACGCTTCGTCAAAATCGCCGGTAGCGATTGCGAAAAGGTAATCACGGCAGCCCTGGTGCAGTGGACAAGCCGACTGGCAGGGCGGGTGGATATTCTCTAAAGCCAAATCATGTTTGTCATGGTGGGACAATTAGATCACTCCTTGCAACTATTTTAACTCATAAATTATTCGCCAAAAAAAAACTTTCTCCTGTTTATAAGAACTGACAATTTTAAGATAGAATCTTTCAATTATTCAATTATTGCAGCGCCGCTCTCGCTGCCGCCAGGCGGGCAATCGGCAGGCGAAAGGGCGAGCAACTGACATAATCAAGACCGATGCGGTGGAAAAACTCGATTGAAACAGGATCACCACCGTGCTCTCCGCAAATGCCCACTTTAAGATCATTTCGTGCTGCCCGTCCTTTGGCAATAGCCATTTCAACCAGGCTACCCACACCTTCCTGGTCAATTTCTGCAAAAGGATTAGCTGAAATAATTTTTTGCTGCAGGTAGAAGGGAAGAAACTTTCCTTCAGCATCATCCCTGCTGTAGCCAAGGGTAGTCTGGGTAAGATCGTTGGTGCCAAAAGAGAAAAATGCCGCTGCTTCAGCCAGCTGGTCGGCTACCAGGCAGGCTCTCGGCAACTCGATCATCGTTCCGGTCAGATAGCTGATCCTGCGTCCTTTTTCAGCAAAAAGTTCCTCGGCACTCTGTTCAACCAGCTCTTTCATACGGACCATCTCCTCATGATGGCCAACCAGGGGAATCATAATTTCCGGCTTCAGTTCACTTTCCGGCAGCCCTTTTCCGAGCAGTTCAAAGAGGGCATAAAATATTGCTTTAACCTGCATCCTGTAAATTTCCGGGTATACCAAACCCAGGCGGCAACCGCGATGTCCGAGCATTGGGTTAAACTCGACCAGCGAATTTACCTTGCTGAGCAGATCCTCCTTTTCACGCAGCACCTGGGAAGGTGCCTGATCGCGCCGTAACCGGTCAACTTCAATTAGCAGTTCTTCCCGGTCGGGTAAAAATTCATGCAGTGGTGGATCCAGCAACCGCACGGTAACCGGAAAACCGGCCATCTCTTTAAAAATCCCTTTAAAATCTTCCTGCTGCATTGGCAGCAGTTCATTCAGAGCAGTTTCCCGTTCTTCCCTGCTCTCGGCTAAAATCATTTTTTGCACCACCGGAATACGTTCAGCTGCCATAAACATGTGCTCTGTCCGGCAAAGACCAATTCCCTGAGCTCCCAGTTCGATCGCTCGCCGGGCATCCGCAGGCGTATCAGCATTGGCTCTTACCTTCAGGCGGCGCACTTCATCTGCCCAGCCGATCAGTTCCCTGAATTCAACGGTTAGCTCAGGCTCAATCATTGGGACATCACCGAGATATACCTTGCCGGTGGAGCCATCAATAGTGAGTAATTCACCTTCACTGTATTCCTGATTTTTTATTTTAAAAACTCCCCCGGCCAGATCGATCTTAAGATCTTCACAGCCTGAAACACAAGGCTTACCCATTCCCCGGGCCACCACGGCAGCGTGGCTGGTCATACCTCCGCGGCTGGTCAGGATACCCTGGGCAGCTATAATTCCATGAATATCATCTGGAGTGGTTTCCGGACGCACCAGCAAAACTCTTTCACCGTTCTGTCCAAGCTCCTGGGCCCGGTCGGAATCAAAAACCACTTTTCCACTAGCCGCACCCGGTGAAGCAGGCAGCCCCCGGGCCAGGTGGTCAAGCTTAATTTCCGGATCTATCCGCCGGTGCAGCAGCTGCTCGAGCTGCTGCGGCTCAGTTCGCTTTAAAGCCTCAATTTTGGTAATTAGCCCCTCCCGAACCATATCGACAGCAATCTGTATTGCTGCTGCTGCCGTCCGTTTTCCGGTCCTGGTTTGCAGGATAAAGAGCTTGCCTTTTTCAATGGTGAATTCAATGTCCTGCATCTCCCGGTAATGTTCTTCCAATTTGTCACATATATCCTGGAATTGTTGATGTATCTCTGGCATCTCACCGGCCAGATCTTCCAGGGGATGGGGAGTGCGAATGCCGGCTACGACATCTTCTCCCTGGGCCTTAAGCAGGTATTCACCGTAGAGTTTCTTTTCGCCTGTAGCAGGGTTGCGGGTAAAAGCTACCCCCGTTCCGCTGTCCTGACCCAGATTGCCAAAAACCATGGTCTGAACATTTACCGCAGTTCCCAGGGTATCGGGAATGCGATTTGCCTTCCGGTAAACAATAGCCCGGTTGGTGTTCCAGGATAAAAATACCGCTTCGACTGCCAAAAACAGCTGTTCCCGGGGTTGCTCCGGAAACTTACTGCCCGTTTCTTTTTCAACCAGGGCCAGAAATTTACTGACAATACTTTCCAGCTCTGTTTCATTCAGCTCCGCATCGGTGCGTACCTTGTTACGCTGACGGGCTTCGGTGAGAATATTTTCAAAAAGATGATGCCCCACCTTTAATACTACATCGGAAAACATCTGGATAAAACGACGGTAACAGTCAAGGGCAAAACGCCTGTCCCCGGCTTCACGGGCCAGGGAATCGACTGTTGTAGAATTAAGGCCCAGGTTTAACACAGTGTCCATCATGCCAGGCATTGATATAACTGCACCGGAACGCACAGAAATTAATAACGGTTTGCTCCCGCCGAAGGTCCTGCCGGTTTGCTGCTCAAGTTCGGCCAGGTTATCAAGTATTTCTTCTTTCAATTCCGGCCAGAGCCCTTCCTGCAACTCGAGGTAACGATTGCAAGCTTCAGTGGTGACAATAAACCCGGGCGGAACGGGTAACCCAATCCGGGCCATTTCAGCCAGGTTTGCTCCCTTGCCGCCCAGCAGGCTCTTCATTGTTTTATCTCCCTGGGCAAACGGGTATACAAATTTTTCTTTTATCAACTTGCTGCTCCCCCCTTGGTAATTTGAATAATCCGATTAGCCACTTCTTCCACGGCTTTATTGGAAACATCGAATACTGTACAACCGAGTTTTTTCATGACCCGGCGGGCATAGGCCAGCTCTTCTTCTATTCGCTCGATATTAACGTAGTCGGCATCCGCACCCAGGCCAAGAGCCTTGAGGCGTTCCTGGCGAATATCGCGCAGCTGCATGGGGTGAATGATCAGGCCGATAATTTTTTCCGGTTGAATCCAGAAAATCTCTTCCGGTAGTTCAACTTCGGGAACCAGCGGCAGATTGGCCACCATCACTCCCTGGTGGGCCAGGTACATACTCAGAGGAGTTTTGGAAGTACGAGATATACCAATCAGGACCACCTCGGCGCTGAGCAAACCGCGCGGATCTTTACCGTCATCATGTTTAACAGCAAATTCTACTGCCGCTACTCTGCGGAAATATTGTTCATCCAGGCGGCGCACCCGGCCGGGCTCCATATATGGTTTTTTGCTGGTAATTCTGCTGAAAGCGTCCATCAGTGATCCAAGTATATCTGCTGTTTCGACAGGATGAGCTGCCGCTTCTTCCGCCAGGGCGCGACGCAGTTCTGGAACAACCAGTGTATAGGCAATAATGGCATTCTGCTCTGTAGCTTCTTTGAATACAGCTTTAATTTGGTTTTTATCTTCCACAAAGGGTACACGCCGCATTTCCACATTACCTGAATCGAACTGCGAAGCTACCGCTTTCACTACAAATTCAGCAGTATCACCGATTGAATCAGATACAATGTAAATAATCGGTTTTTCCGGATGTTCCGTCATCATCTGCTCCCCTTTATTATTCCGAATTGCACAAAAAAAGCCTGCCGAACATAGTATACTATATCCGGCAGACATCTTCCTGCTTTTTAGTGATTAATCTAGGGTGACTGCAGTCTGGAAAAATCAGCAACCCGGTTAAAAGTGGCTTTCAGGGCAGCAAGCATATTTAAACGGTTATTGCGCAGTTTTTCATCTTCAACCATAACCATTACGTTGTCAAAGAAGTGATCGATCGGCTGCTTCAGAACTTGCAGTTTTTCCAGGCGCTGATCCGGTGCATTTAAACTTTTCAGCGAATTTTCAACCGCCTGTAAAGTCCGGTAAAGCTCTTTTTCAGAGATATCCTCAAAGAGGTTTTTGTCAACAAAGCTTCCTTCAGCCTTGCGGGCCAGGTTGGCCACCCGGTTATAGGCAGTGATTACTTCATCTAGAAGCGGGCCTTTCAGGTACTCCTCCAGTACAGTTGCCTTTTTGAAGAGAGATGATACTGTCTCATAAGGAACAGCCAATACCGCTTCAGTGACATCGTACTCCACCCCGCGCTCCTGCAGGGCAAAGCGTATGCGCTGGGTTACAAACTCATCCAGGGTTTCGGCAAGTTTTTCTTTCTGCTCATCGCTAAGCTCCAGGGTTTGGTCAAGACAGTCGAGCGCCCTGCCAATACAAAATTGAGGTGAAAGGTTCAAATCAAGGTTTAGCAAAACCGCCACTGCTCCCTGGGCCTGACGACGCAGGGCATAGGGATCCTGCGAACCGGTAGGTTGAATTCCCACGGCAAAGCAACCAGCCAGGGTATCAAAGCGATCAGCTAAAGAAACCAAAGCTCCCACCAGGCTTTCCGGAGAGACATCACCGGTGTAACGCGGCAGGTAATGTTCATAAATACCCAGGGCAACATCTTCATCCTCACCGCTTAGCCTGGCATACTCCCGGCCCATTACCCCTTGCAGCTCGGGAAATTCCTTAACCAGGTTGGTAACCAGGTCGGCCTTACAGAGGTGAGCTACCCGCTGTGCTTTTTTCACCAGGCTGTCATCCAGGGCCAGTTCGCTTCCGAGCAGTCCGGTCAGCCTTACCAGGCGGGCCCGTTTTTGATCAAGACTGCCGAGTGATTCCAGGAAGATTACGCTTTGCAATTTTTCAACATATTTTTCCAACGGATACTTGCGATCTTCATTAAAGAAAAACCGCCCGTCGGCCAGGCGGGCCGAGAGCACCTTGGCATAACCACGGCGGATGTTTTCATGAAAGCGATTGTTACTGATACCGATAAATGCAGGCATTAACCGGCCGCTCTCTTTTTCTACGATTGGAAAATAGCGCTGATGGTTCTGCATTGAAGTAATCGGCACCTCCTGAGGCAGGTCCAGGTAGGCGGCGTCAAAAGAACCGTCCACTGCAACAGGAAATTCTACCAGGTAGGTCACCTCTTCAAGCAGGGCTTCATCGATCAGCGCTTCGCCGCCCCGTTCTTCCGCTTTCTCAACCAGGTGCCGGCGAATCATCTCTTTACGCCGCCGGTGATCGACAACAATCTGATTTTCCTCCAGACACTGGAAGTAGTGATCAATGCTCTCAATCTCGAAAGGTCCGGGTGCTAAAAAGCGGTGGCCATAAGTTTGCCGCCCTGCTTCAACCCCGGCGTAATTGAAATGCACTGGCCGGTTATGGTAGAGAGCCAGCAACCAGCGGATCGGACGGGCAAAGCGAATTTCCTTACTCTGCCAGTACATCGGCTTGGGAAAAGAAAGCTTTTGAATCACCTTCGGCAGGAGCTCGGGCAATAAATCCAAGGTTTTTCTGCCTGTTGTTTTCTTCTCAATCACGATATAACGGGCTTCCTTAATTGTATCTTCCTTTAAGTCATGCTGTCCGACCCCGTGCCCACGCATGAAGCCTTCCAGGGCCTTCGTGGGCTCACCATTTTCATCATAGGCACGATCCATCGGCGGGCCTTTAATCTGCTCGACCAGGTCGGGCTGTTCACTTTCCAGGGCGCTCACTTTAAGGACCAACCGCCGCGGGGTAGACCAGGCCTCAACCAGACCATGCTTAAGCCGATTTTCAGTAAGCAGGTCAGAGATAATTTTCTTTAACTGTTCCATCGCTCCGGGCAGAAACCGGGATGGGATCTCCTCACAACCAATTTCAAACAGTAAGTCGTGCTGAACAGTCATTATCTGACCCCTCCTTTCAATAGCGGATAACCGGCCTCTTCACGCTGGGCCAGGTAGCGTTCGGCACAGAGCCGGGCCAGGGTGCGCACCCGGCCGATATAGGCCGCCCGCTCAGTTACACTGATCGCCCCTCGTGCTTCCAGGTTGTTAAATGTGTGTGAACACTTCAGGATATAATCATAGGCCGGGAAAACCAGGTTCAGCTCAAGAAGATTATTTGCCTCTTTTTCATAACTGTTGAAAAGCTGGAAAAGCAGAGCACGATCGGCATAATCAAAGCTGTAACTGGATTGTTCCCACTCGACCCGCTGAAATACTTCGCCATTAGTTATATTGTCAATCCAAATCATGTCAAAAACGTTATCACAGTCCTGCAGGGACATGGCAATCCGCTCCAGGCCGTAGGTTAA
>CAZCHW010000040.1:0-3122 GCA_964498375.1 uncultured Syntrophomonadaceae bacterium
TGACGGCTGGGCTCCCGATGCCGCTTCCGCCAAAGACCTGGCCCAGAAACTGGCCGGTTAATATTAGTTAATAAATTAGCTAGAAGTTAATTTTGCGGGGGGTGGATCGTAATGATCATGCAGACTCTAAATCTGTATAGCCGGGTGGAGCTCCCGGACTCCCCGCCAAATTTTATGATCCAGTGTATTCTTTCTTTAAATACTGAAAGGTAGGGCGGCAGACTTGATCGAATGGACTGATATTCAGAGACAAAGACTGCTCGAGCTTGGGGTAGAAGAGGATAGACTGGATCATAAATTTATTGATCATTCAGATAGAAACAGGGCTTACCAACAGTTAGAAAGTGAACTGGTAAACAGAGAAAAAATAAGTCTTGACATGTACCGGCGGGAAATCAGAAGGCCTGCTTTAAACCTGTTGGAAAACAAACTGGTGGAGGCACTTACGGAATCGGGGTTTAGCCAGGTTACAACGCCGATCCTGCTGGCCAAGGGATTACTGGCCAAGATGAAAATTAATGAAGAACACCCACTGTTCGAACAGGTCTTTTGGGTCGATCAGCGTAAATGCCTGCGTCCCATGCTGGCCCCTAATCTATACTATGTATTGAAAGATTTACTTCGTCTATGGCCCCATCCTGTCAGCATCTTTGAGATAGGGCCTTGTTTTCGTAAAGATACCCAGGGAAGTAACCACATGCAGGAATTTACAATGTTAAATCTTGTAGAAATGGGTCTGCCTGTCGAGCGCTGTAAAGACAGGCTTGCAGCAATGGCTGAGCTGGTAATGGATGCAGCTGAAATTACCGATTATGCATTTGAAACTGAAAACTCGGAAGTCTATGGTGATACAGTTGATCTTACTGCACAGGGCCTTGAGCTCGGCTCAGCGGCAATGGGTCCGCACACCCTTGATGAGGCCTGGGGGATCACTGTTCCCTGGGTAGGTATTGGGTTTGGTCTGGAACGCCTGGTAATGGTGCGGGAAAAACATCGTAATATCCAGAAAGCAGGCAGAAGTTTAACCTATCTGAACGGAGTAAGGCTTAATATTTAACTGATAAACTTAGGATTATTTAATTAAATCCGGGCAGGAGAGCATCAATGGAAGAGCACAATGTATTTAAGTTGGACCATATCCTTGAAAAAGCTGCATCCGGTACCAGGCTTGATCACCGGGAAATTACACATTTGTTGGAACTAACTGCTGATGTTGATGTTGAAAAACTATTCAGTGCAGCCAGGGAAACCAGGGACAGGCATTTTAACGGGCAGGTATATATGTACGGCTTTGTCTATTTTTCTACCTACTGTCGTAATGATTGCTCCTTTTGTTTTTACCGCCGCTCAAACAAGGTCAGTACCAGGTATCGTAAAAGTATTGATGAAATACTGGCAACGGCCGAACAGCTTGCAGAATCAGGAGTTCACCTGCTCGACTTAACTATGGGTGAAGACCCTTATTACTTTTCAGAAAATCACTTTGACGAACTGCTGGAAATTACAGCCAAAGTAAAACAGGCAAGTGGGCTGCCCATCATGATTTCTCCCGGTGTCGTTCCGCAGGATATCCTTAGTGAGTTTGCTTCTATCGGTGTTGACTGGTATGCCTGCTACCAGGAGACTCACAACCGCGAGCTATATTCGCAGATGCGTTTAAACCAGGATTACGATCAGCGTTTAAACTTGAAACCCTATGCTCATGAGCTGGGTATGCTCGCCGAAGAAGGCCTGCTGGCTGGAATAGGGGAAACCACAGAAGATTTGGCAGATTCATTTGCTGTGATGGATCAGATTTCTGCGGATCAGGTCAGGGTGATGAGTTTTGTCCCCCAGGAAGGAACTCCGCTGGAACATTTAGAGGCAATGCCGCGTTTAAGGGAAATGCTGGTAATTGCTGTAATGCGTTTGCTCTTCCCGGATCGCTTGATTCCTGCTTCACTCGATGTAGACGGAATTGCCGGTTTAAAACAAAGATTAAATGCAGGCGCAAATGTAATTACCTCTATTATCCCTCCGGATCAGGGCTTGATGGGTGTTTCCCAGAGCACTCTCGATATTCGGGAAGGTGGTCGGACTGTTAAAGGCACAATCCCGATTATTAAATCATGTGGCCTGGAACCGGCGCACCTGTCAGATTACCTTAAATGGCTTGAACAGCGAAAAAGTTTATACAAACCGGTACGTTGATCCCTGCCAGGGAGGTGTTACATGCGTATAGCCATCATTGGTGGAAGATTACAGGGTTTGGAAGCAGCTTATCTGGCCAAAAAGGCAGGTATGCATGTTACCCTGGTTGATAAAAATAATTCTATTCCCGCGTTAAAATTAGCTGACGATTTTTTTTGCTGCGATGTGACGAGCCAGAATGAACTTGGCAAAATCCTTGGGAATATAGACCTGGTCGTTCCTGCACTGGAAAATAAAGCAGCACTCGAGGCAGTAGGTGCCTTGACAGCGGTATTAAACCTGCCCTTTGCGTACGATTCGGCAGCCTATGAACTGTCTGCTTCGAAAAACAGGTCCGATCGTCTTTTTTCAAAACTGGACATACCGGTGCCCCGTTATTATCCAAACTGTTCATTCCCAATGCTGGCTAAACCTTCGGAATCGAGTGGAAGCGAAGGAGTTGTCTGCCTGGCGAATCAGGCTGCTTTATCTGACTTCGTCTCTGCCATCAAAGAAGAGCGGGAAAGCTGGGTTATTCAGGAATACCTCACCGGGCCTTCTTATTCAATTGAAGTAATTGGTTACAGGGGTGTTTACCTGCCCCTGCAGGTTACAGATTTACTGATGGATGCAAGTTATGATTGTAAAAGGGTTTTGGCCCCGAGTGAATTATCACCGGATCAGCAAAACCAATTTGCCTCCATAGCGGTGAAGATTGCCTCAGCCATAAACCTGCAGGGGATTATGGATGTAGAAGTCATATTGCACGATCACCAGCTGAAGGTGCTTGAAATTGATGCCCGTCTGCCCAGCCAGACCCCTACAGCGGTTTATCATTCCTGCGGGGTAAATATGCTTGAACTCCTGGCCCAGGCCTATCTTGATGGCAAACTGCCAGAACGGTTAAACCTGGTAGAAGAGCGTCACTCTATTTTCGAACACATTGCTGTGAC
>CAZCHW010000040.1:3132-10257 GCA_964498375.1 uncultured Syntrophomonadaceae bacterium
GAAGTATGCGGAGAACATATTGTTTCCGGAGCCGGGCCGCTCGATTGGCATCATAATTTCTTCGGTGCCGATGAAGCGCTGTCAAATTATCAGGAAAGCAAAGGCAACTGGATGGCTACATTAATCATTACCGGCGACAGCCGCGAAGAAGCTATGGCCAGGAGGGCTAAGGTGCTTAAAAATATTTGTGAAACATTTTCCATAAATCGTTTTGCAGATCCTGTTCCAGAAACGCTTGGTTTTTTCGATGAGGAGGCCGCCGATTAACTTGACCAGGCTGGTAGAAGAACAGATTATTAATATTCCAAATACCCTTGCGAACTATGACCAGAAACTGCGGAATAAAACCGGTTTTGCACTGAAAGATCTTGCTGTCCAAGCCTCCGGGTATTTTGAAACCGGACGATCTGCCCGCACGGTGCGGGTAGCGGTTGTGCCGATTACTGCAGGCCAGGGGATGATAACTGGTTTTAGCGAAGCGATAAAAGCAATTGCCAATCACCTGGGGTTTGATGCACGACTTACGGCACACCCGGACATCCGGGGTCTGGCTGAAGCATATGGCAGTGATGCAGAACTGGCTGTTATGGCCGATGATTTCATGTATATTGTCGTAAACTTAAACAGCCGCCGGGTATCCGGAAATGATCATGCAACTGCAAAAGGATACTGTTTTGCCCTGCAGTCCATGGCTAGAGGTCTTGACGGTAGAACGGTCCTGTTAATCGGTGCAGGTCCGGTTGGCCGGGAAGCCGCGGTTATCCTGGCTAAAAAGAAAGCAAAACCGGTGATCTATGATCTTGATCATAAGCGGGCAACCGGGCTGGCCTATCAGATTCAGTCTGACTATGGGATAAAGGCAGAAATGATAACCCGACAGGCAGCAGAGGCTAAAAGCTGGGATCTCATATTTGACGCATCGCCCGGCGAAGCGGTGGTAACCGGAGCTATGGTAAACAATAACACTGTTATAGCTGCCCCCGGAATTCCACTTGGGCTTAATCAGCAGGCTTTACTAACAGTGGCGGAAAGATTAATTCATGACCCCCTGCAAATCGGAACGGCAGTTATGCTGTTTGAGGCGCTTACCTGAGCCGCCCTTGAGAGGCAGATGAACTTACATGACTGGTAAAAAGAGGTATTATCGCAAAAGAGTTGATTTTTTCAGGTTGCTGCAAAAAATGAAACTTTGGCCATCCCGCAAAAAGATTTTACACGGGATTAAGACGATGAAAATAATCGGCAATCGGGCCATTATAACTACCCATTGCAATGAATCCTTTACTGTTTATAATTCTAAAAACAGCAGGGCTGCCCGTTTTTTACGCAACAAGTGGGATTATATTCCCTGTCCTACCTGCCGGGTGCCCTCCTGGAAACTGGAAAAATATAGTTCCACTCGTTTTAGCCAGTCTTACGGGTCTGATCTGGCTGAAGGGGCGGATCAAGATTACAAATAGCAGCGCAAAACGGAGACTAACATGGAACTAAATTATGGGAAAACTAAGATTGAGCTTTCACTTCCTGAACAAGTCAGGGCTGCAGTGCTGATGCCTAAAAAGGCGCAGCCGCTTGAAAATCCTCAAAAGAATATTGTTGAAGCTCTGCGCAGCCCAATTTCTTCACAACCCTTAAATAAAATAGTCAAACCAGGTGAAACAATTTGTCTGGTCGTTAACGACTCAACAAGAGTTGCCCGGACTGAATTATTTCTGCCCTTAATTGTAGACGAGCTAAACCGTGCCGGGATTTGCGATCAGGATATTTCGATCATTTTTGCCAACGGCAGTCACCGCCCGATGAGTGAACAAGAGATGATTGCTCAGATAGGTGAGCCGATGGCTTTACGAATCAGGCATTACAATCATGACAGCAGAGACGAGAATAACCTGGTTTACATGGGAGACACAAAACGGGGAACTCCGGTTTTTGTAAACAAAATAGCGGCTGAAGCTGACCGTTTAATTTTAACCGGCAGTGTAGTTCACCACTTTTTTGCCGGATTTGGAGGTGGCCGTAAAGCGCTCGTTCCGGGTGTAGCCGGCTGGGAAACAATCAGAAAAAATCACAGCCTTTTGCTCGACCCGCAGGCCCGAAGCGGAGCACTGCAGGGAAACCCGGTTCACGAAGACCTTCTGCAGGCAGCTCAAATGCTTAAAGTAGATTTCATACTGAATACGGTACTTAACGAGGATAAAAAAATTGTTGCCGCTTTTGCCGGAGATATGGTTGTGGCACACCTGGCAGCCTGTGATCTGGTCAATCAACTTAATGCGGTAACTGTAGATGAACCAGCTGACCTGGTTATTGCTTCATGCGGTGGTTACCCGAAAGATATTAATTTGTACCAGGCACATAAAACCCTTGATAATGCCATGCAGGCTCTGAAACCGGGCGGAACCTTAATCCTCCTGGCTGAATGCGCGGAAGGCATCGGGTCGGAAATTTTTGAAGAATGGATTACCCGGCATTCCGGTTTTCAGGAAATGGAGCAAGCCTTAAGAGAAAATTTTGTTCTCGGCGGGCATAAGGCATATACGGTTTCCCGCCTGGTTAAGCAGGCTCGGGTATATATAATGTCTGAGCTTGATTCGCATCCGCTGGTAAAACTGGGGTTTATCCCAGTCCAATCAGTTGCTGAAGCGCTGGACAAAGTGTTCGAGGCGCTAAACAGACCAAAAACAGTAATAATTCCGCAGGGTTCGCTTGTCTTGCCCTGCTTAAATAAAGGAGCAAAGAATGTAAATGGAAATAACAGTTCGTTTACATGATATTCTGAAGGACCGGGTTATTTCACAATATCCCGAAGCCCGGGGTTCTTTTATTCTTGAATTGCCGGAAGAAGCAAAAGTGAGAGATCTGGCTTGCAGCCTTGGTCTGTCGGATCAGCACATTGGCCTGATTGTTATTAATGGCAGCCAGGCTAAACTTGGGGAATCACTTAATAGAGGCGACCGGGTAGAGCTGTTTTCACCGATGTCGGGTGGATAAATAGATTTTCTGACATCAGCTAAAACAACAATTATTCAAGAATTGCAAGGCAAATCGGCAATCTTTTGGATGGCAAACTTCTTATTAAATGCACCAATGCATTGAAAAATGCATTGGTGCATTATTTTTTCAATTGATTATATATTAATACGTATTGTTACTGCCTACATCACTTAATTATTTAATTTACCAAAAAATATTTTGAATAAAAAATTCCTGTTCTCGTAGGAATTAATAGTTATTAATATCACTATCTGCCCTATTGTCTTAATAATGAAGCCGTTGTTGGTATAATTCTTGCTTTATTAAAATAGTAAAGCAATATTATTACACTGTTAAACGGGAGGAGAGTGTTTGAAAGATGAACAGACAAGATTTTGCCGGTAAAGATTTTTTAACATTGATGGATTTTAGCGGAGAGGAAATCAGGTACATGGTTGAGGTGGCAGCCGATTTAAAGGCGAAGTTAAAAAGAGGCGAATCTCACGAAGTCCTAAAAGGTAGGTCTGTCACAGCATTATTTGAAAAACAATCAACCCGCACTCGTTTATCATTTTTAGCAGCATGTACTCATCTTGGGCTCGACTGCTATTATACCCGACCGGATGAGCTGCAACTAAGTCGTGGAGAACCTATTAAAGATACGGCAAGAGTGATTGACCGTTATTGTGAAGGTCTGGTCATCAGGACCTTTGGTCAGGAAATAGCTGAAGAGTTTGCCGAGTGGATGAAAGCACCGGTTATTAATGCCTTAACAGACTTAACTCATCCCTGCCAGGGGTTAGCAGACTTGCTCACAATCAGTGAGCATAAAGGGCGCCTGGAAAACCTCAAACTGTGTTATGCAGGAGATGTCTGGAATGTTTGCCAGACGCTTATGATTTGTGGCAGCCAGTTAGGTTTTGATGTGTTTGTAGCGGCGCCGCAAGATTATCCTCCTGCTGAAAAAGTGATGAAGTTCGTCGAAGCGGCTAAAGCGAAAACAGGAGCAACGATTAAGGTAACCCAGGATTTTAACGAAGCGCTGGACGGTGCGGATGTAGTATATGGTAATACCTGGCACTCTATGGGTGGCCCTGAAAAAACAAAAGAACAAAGAATTGAGGATTTTCAGCCTTACCAGATCAACGCAGAGGCGATGAAAAAAGCGAAGCCTGATGCAATATTTATGCATTGCCTTCCCGGCTATCGTGGAGAAGACATGACTGATGAAGTGATTGAGGGCAAGCAATCAGTAGTGTTTGACCAGGCTGAAAACAGGATGCATACAGAAAAGGCAGTCCTCTACTTAACTATTGAGTAGCGCTGTAAATATCAACAATATTGTTAGGTGGTGTTTTGAATGGGTTTTCGTGATAACGAGTATGGCAGGTTAAGAAAAGTGTTATTGTGCAAACCGAAATATTTTGAATGGCAGCCAATTAACGAGGTTGCCAAAAAGTATCTTGAAGGAGGGAAGTTTGATTTTAACCTGGCGCAGCAAGAACATGAAGAACTTGCTGATGCATTGAAAGCTTCTGGCGCTGAAGTGCTTTTTATTGAACCGACAGAAATGCATAAGTACATGGTTTACACCAGGGATTTTGGTAAATGTATCGATGATGGAGCTTACCTGGGCAGGTTCAGAATGCCGGTCCGAATGGGTGAAGAGGATCTGCATGAGAAATACCTGCACGAGATTGGTTTTCCGATCGTAGGCCAGGTAGCCTGCGGATCGCTTGAAGGTGGGGATATACATTTTATAGATAAAAGTACCATTGCAGTCGGTATTGGAGCAAGGAGCTCAATTGAAGGAGTAAATTCTTTCAAAGAATTTCTAAAGCCCAAAGGTATTGATGTGGTTCCCGTAGAGTTTGAATATAAATATTTGCATTTGGATCTTCTCTTTGTGGTTTTAGCTGAAAAGTTATGCCTTGCCTGTAAAGAAGGTCTTTCCGGTGAATTCTTAAGCATGCTGAAAGACAGAAACTATGAAATTATCGAAGTTAAAGCAGAAGATGCCATGGAGCTAAAGAATAATGTCCTCTCCCTCGGTGATGACAGGATTCTGTCATTTAAGGAAAATGGAGAGGTTAATGAAAAACTGAAGGCACATGGTTTTGAGGTTTTTGAACCTAGCCTGCAAATGTTTGCCAATGGCGGGGGAGCACCGCGCTGCCTGACCTTCCCGATGGAAAGAGATGAAGTCTAATGTGATCAGTTTTTAATTAATTCTTACGCTGCGATACATATATTGACCAGATTATATTTGAAAGGAGCAGATTAATGACTAATAATGCCTTAAAACCAGACGGTAGTGGTTTTACAACGGCACAACTAATGCGTTTTCTGATCCCCTCGTTAATCGGTGTGGCGATATTTTTATTGCCAATACCTAAAGATGGCACACTGACTATTATCATCGGTATTTTAGTAGATGCATTGCAAGATGCTCTTGCAGTTCAGCTGCCATTTATTGGTATGGTTATTGTAATAATATCTGCGCTCATGACTTTAATCGCAGTTGCTTTGAAACCAAAATTTATTACTGAAAATGAATTATTAAATGATTTATTCATGGTAACTCCGCTATGGTACGTGTCGAGAGTTATTGGTGCGATAATGTATGTCATGGTAATTTATGAACTTGGTCCGGAGTTTATCTGGTCTATAGATACAGGTGGTACGCCGGGCTTGATTTTAATTCCTATTTTAATTGCTCTCTTTATTTTTACAAGCTTTGTAATTGCACTGTTAACTGATTTTGGTTTGATGGAGTATATAGGCACTTTGGCAAGAAGTATAATGAAGCCTTTATTTACTATTCCAGGCAGAGCTTCAATTGATACCCTTGCTTCCTGGTTGGGGAGTCCATCGGTGGCAATTATTGTAACCCGTAAAATGTATGATGAAGGTTATTACACCGGTAGAGAGGCCGGGGTAATTTCAACTACATTTTCGCTGGTAGGTATTGGTTATATTTATGTTATGGCATCGGTTGTAGGGCTTCCAGAATTGTATTTTCAACTTCTTTTCGCCACCTATGCCGTATCATTTGTTCTGGCTTTAATCATGCCCCGGATCTGGCCGCTGTCAAAACTTCCCGATACCTATTATGAAAAGGTAGGCAAACAAATAACTGAGGAAAAGGACGAAGATGTATCGCTTCATTCCTGGGCTGTAAGCACAGCTGTTGCCAGGGCACAAAAGTCGGACTTTAATAGCTTCCTCAGGTCAGGTCTGAAGACTCTGGTCACAATTTATGTCAGTACTACTCCGCTTGTTATGGCTTGGGGTGGTATTGCCTTAATTATTGCAACCTACACTCCAGTATTTCAATGGATCGCCTATCCTTTTGTTTATTTGCTGCAACTGGTGGGTATACCTGAAGCTGCCGAGACTGCAACTGCCTTTGTGCTTGCTTTACCTGACCAGTTTCTTGCTGGTATTGTAGGTGCTGGGCTTGAATCCCGGGTAGCTAAATTTATGGCTGCCGGTATATCAATTACAGGTTTGATTTATCTAAGTGAAGTTGGGGTGTTGATTCTCGATTCAAAAATCCCGGTAAAATTCCTTGACTTGATTGTGATTTATTTAATAAGGGCAGTATTAACCGTATTCCTACTGGCACCTTTTGCTTTTTGGCTGACTTGATTTAAATTTAAAATGTATCGCAGCGATTTTCCTAAACATGGTGCTAGTATTTTGGATGCCTTAACATCTGCTAAGGCATCCAAAAATTTTTAAATGGTTTTGCTAGAAGAGCTTGATTCTCTTGTTTGACTTGGTTTTAGCGTTAATGATAAACTTTAGTTGATAGGGGGTCAATAAATTTAAAAATAATTTAGAAGCCCAAAAATTCCATGGAACTTAGAAGGGATGTTTCTTTTGTTCAACATATTGGAATTAATTGAAAGTAAACCATTATATGTTGGTAAAAATGAAAACATCTTCAGTGTTATTAAAAAACTTAATGAGCTAAACGCCGAAGCTGCTTTGGTTAAAGAGGGCAGTAAAATTATTGGAGCATTTAACCTGAGAGATTTAATAAATTATTGCAATTGTGATTCTGACCTGAATAATAGTCTCGTCGGAGATTTAAACATTGCCTATCCAGAACAGGTTCCTGCATTGTTAAAGTGGGAAGACTTTATT
>CAZCHW010000041.1:0-10159 GCA_964498375.1 uncultured Syntrophomonadaceae bacterium
CCTTGAAGAGACAATTATCTTTGAATCACTGTTGAAGATACATATTCCTGCTTTGCTGGTCTTAATTGGTCTGCTTCACCTGGTAGAGGCAATGTTGATCTACATTGGCGGGCACTGGGGCAGCAGTCCGATTTATCTGAAACAGGACAGCGGCAAGGTAGTCGGAGCGTTTTCCCTGCAACGGTTTTGGCCACTGCCCCTGGTGGCACTGCTAGTTTCGCTGGTGCCGCAGGCGGATATTGTCGGTGTGAGTATGCCCGACTGGTGGCCTATATTGCAGTCGGTTCTGCAGCCCGGTGAAGGACAAAGTTTGCAATACATGGTAATTCCGGTGGCAGCCGGGCTTGGCTATGCCGATCTGGCACTGGCCGGAACACCCCGGGCAAGGAGCCGTTATTCGGCTCAATGGCTGGCACTTTACAGTGTTGTTTTACTGATTATTGCAGTTGGTTCTGAGTTTCTGCCGCTCCTGGTTTGGCCGGGGGTTATTTTTGCTCCAATAGGGCATGAACTGCTGATCCTTTACGGGAAGAAGAGTGAAGAAACAGCTGAACCACTATTCGCCACCGATGGACAGGGTGTGAAGATAATGATGGTTCTGCCGGGCAGCGCAGCTGCCAAAGCTGGTTTGGAGCAGGGAGATATTATTGAAAAAGTTAATTCGCTGGAGATAACAGGTAACCGTGCCCTGCTGGAATCGATTGAAGAAAGCTATTTCATGGTTTTACTGCAGGGAAACCGCATGGGCCAACCCCTTTCTCTGGTTCTAAACAAAAGGTATGCGGAAAGTAACGAAAAAGCCGGCTCCTTTCAGAGTCACTTGAAACAGAGCTCCTCCGGTTACCTGCTCCATCGTTCAGTAGCCCTGGGGTTCATTCCCGTTCCCCCGGAGGATTCTCCCGTATATCTTCAGATGAAAAAAAGCAGTTCACAAAATTTATTTAAGCGCTTGTTTGCAGGTTTACGCAAAGTTTTCAACCGCCAGTAAAACCTGTAAGGATTTGCAGAGTTGTTTCAAACTGTAGTGGTGGAGGTGCCCTTGATGCTTGCTGCGGCAGTGGCTGCTTTCGTTACAATATTTTTAGCCGAATTTGGTGATAAAACCCAGCTGGTATCCATGTGCATGGCTGCCCGGTATTCGCCGCTGCAGGTTTTAGCTGGTGCTATGGCCGCCCTGGCTATGGTGATTGGCTTTGCCGTGGCTGTCGGCGGTTTACTGGCTGCGTATATTCCACACACCCTGGTGACAGTGCTTTCGGGAATTATTTTTATAATCATCGGTATTTATAATTACCTGAAGAAAGAAGAAGAAACGCAGGAATGTGATAACCGCAACGGCTTTATACAGACTATGCTGCTGGTATTTGTCGCCGAATTTGGTGATAAAACCCAGGTGGCGGCGATGCTTTTAACAGCCAGCTTAGGTTATCCCGCAGCTGTATTTGGCGGGGCTATGCTGGCAATGCTTTGTAATCACCTGATCGCAGTATTCCTGGGCAGCCGGGTTATGGCAAAGCTTAAACCGAGTTTGCTTAAATTAGGTACAGCCGCGCTATTTATAGTTATTGGCCTTCTCATTGTTATTATAGAAATTTTACCGCTGCAGGGATAATTCACTTATGCTATAATTGATAATGTTTATTAATTTGCTGACGATTGGAGGCAGCTCTTGAACAGCTCATTGCAGTTTAAGATCAAAGCAGATCATAGCCCGGCAGGAGATCAACCCCAGGCAATCAGGGCTCTGGTCAGGGGTCTGGAGGCAGGTTCGCGGTACCAGACCCTGCTTGGCGTTACCGGTTCCGGTAAGACTTTTACCATAGCCAATGTTATTGAAAAAGTCCAGCGACCTGCCTTAGTGATGGCCCCTAACAAGATCCTGGCTGCTCAGTTATGTAGTGAATTCCAGGAGCTTTTTCCGGACAATGCCGTTGAGTATTTTATCAGCTATTACGACTATTACCAACCGGAAGCATACCTGCCTTCCAGTGATACTTATATTGAAAAAGATTCATCAATAAATGATGAAATCGATAAACTTCGCCACTCGGCTACCAGTGCGCTTTTAGAGCGGCGTGATGTGATTATTGTTGCTTCAGTTTCCTGCATTTATGGGCTTGGTTCGCCCGGTGAATATCTGGAACAGGTTTTGTCGCTTCGCCCCGGCATGAGAATTAGCCGGGATAATCTAATCGGGCGCCTGGTAGATATCCATTACGAACGCAATGAGATTGATTTTCACCGCGGTACTTTCCGGGTCAGGGGCGACGTTGTAGAGATTATCCCTGCCTCCTATTCTGAGTCAGCGCTGCGGGTGGAGCTTTTTGGTGATGAAGTAGATCGGATCAGGGAAATTGATCTGGTCAGCGGGCGGGTTACCGGTGAGCGCAAACATGTTGCAATTTTCCCGGCCACGCACTACGTTACAGCGCCCGATCAGCTGAAGAGGGCAATTGCAGCAATCGAACAGGAACTGCAGGATCGCCTTTCCTATTTTCGCAGTCGTGACCGTCTTCTGGAGGCGCAGCGGCTTGAACAACGGACACGCTACGATCTGGAGATGATGCAGGAAATAGGTTTTTGCAGCGGCATTGAAAATTACTCCCGCCACCTGGACGGCCGCCTGCCCGGCAGCCGTCCGGCGACCCTGCTTGACTATTTTCCGGAAGATATGCTCCTGGTGATTGACGAATCGCATATTACTGTTCCCCAGGTTAATGGAATGTACCGGGGAGACCTGTCCCGCAAGAGCACCCTGGTTGAGCATGGATTCAGGCTGCCCTCAGCGCTTGACAACAGGCCGTTGCGTTTTGAAGAATTTGAGTCGCTCATTAGTCAGGCAATCCTGGTTTCGGCTACCCCTGGCCCGTGGGAACTGGAAAACAGCAAGACGGTGGTAGAGCAAATCATTCGTCCGACCGGCCTGATCGATCCTGAAGTAGAGGTGCGCCCGGCGGAAGGTCAGGTAGATGATCTATACGGAGAAATTCGCCGGCGGGCGGATAAAGATCAGCGCGTTTTGGTGACCACAATGACTAAAAGGATGGCTGAGGATTTAACTGATTACTACAAAAATATGGGGTTACGGGTGCGCTACATGCACTCAGATATTGGTGCCCTGGAACGAATGACTATTATTCGCGGTCTGCGGACAGGAGAGTTTGACGTCCTGGTTGGGATTAACTTGTTGAGGGAAGGACTTGATCTGCCCGAAGTGACCCTGGTTGCAATCCTCGATGCCGACAAAGAAGGGTTTTTAAGGTCTGACCGATCGCTGATTCAGACGATCGGCCGCACAGCTCGCAATGTTGAAGGCCGGGTAATAATGTACGCTGAAACAATAACCCCTTCGATGCATCGTGCTATCGAAGAGACTGAAAGGCGGCGGGACAAGCAGCTTTCTTACAATAGTGAACATGGTATTACACCAAAGACAATTGTAAAGCCAGTTCGCAGTCTGATTGAAGCAACTGTTACCGCTGAAGAAGAAGCCCCCTACCTGCCGGATGAATTCAGAAACATCCCGGCGGCGAAAAAACGTAAAACTATTGATAAACTGCGTAAAGAAATGCAGCAGGCATCCCGCGAACTGGCCTTTGAACGGGCAGCTGAGTTGCGTGATTTAATATTTGAGTTAGAGAAGCAAAGCTAAGGAGTGGAAAAGTTGTCAGCTGGAGAAATTATTATTCGAGGGGCCAGGGAGCATAACCTGAAAAATATCAACCTGGTTTTACCCCGCAATCAATTAATTGTTTTTACCGGATTAAGCGGTTCGGGTAAGTCATCGCTTGCCTTTGATACAATCTATGCTGAAGGACAGCGCCGGTATGTGGAGTCATTATCAGCCTATGCCCGCCAATTTCTCGGCCAGATGGATAAGCCCGATCTGGACCAGATCGAAGGACTTTCTCCGGCAATATCCATTGACCAGAAAACGGCATCCCGCAACCCCCGTTCGACTGTGGGCACTGTTACAGAGATCTATGACTATATTCGCCTGCTCTTTGCCCGGATCGGCCATCCCAATTGCCCCAATTGCAAGATCCCGATCAGCCGGCAGACAATTCAACAGATGGTTGACCAGGTGATGGAATTGCCTGTAGATACACGAATCCAGGTTTTAGCCCCGCTGGTTCGCAGCCGCAAGGGGGAATATACCCGTCTGTTCGATGAAATGCGCAGAAAAGGTTATGTTCGGGTTCGGGTTGATGGTGAAGTGCGTGAGCTGGAAGAAGAATTAGTGCTCAACAAGCAGAAGAAGCATAATATCGAGGTTGTGGTTGACCGTCTGATTATTAGAGAAGGATTGCAGTCACGCCTGGCTGATTCGCTGGAAACAGCCCTGAAGCTCAGTGAAGGTCTGGTTCTGATTGAAGAAATCGGTGGCCAGGAAATTCTTTACAGTGAAAATTTTGCTTGCTCTGAATGCGGATTCAGCTTTGAAGAGATCAGCCCCCGCATATTTTCATTCAACACGCCTTACGGGGCCTGCCCCGACTGCAGCGGACTGGGGACCAAATCTGAATTTGCTCCTGAGCTGGTTATCCCTTTTCCCGATCTGTCGATCAGTGAAGGGGCAATCCATCCCTGGTCAGGTCAAAATTACTACCAGCAATTCCTGGAGTCGGCTGCCCGGGCCTGGGGTGTAGACCTTGACAAGCCCTTCAAGAACCTTTCTCCGGATGTTCAGGAAAAAATTCTCTATGGTTCCCCGGAAACCATTAATTTCCGCTATGTTAACATGTTTAAAAGGGTCCGGAACTATCGTAAAGCTTTCCCGGGCGTGCTTAAGCTGTTGGAACGGCGCTATTCGGCAACTTCATCAGAAGACATGCGGACCGACATGGAACGCTACATGCAGGTTAACCCCTGCCCCACCTGTGCCGGTAAACGGCTCAAACCATCCAGCCTGGCGGTGCTGCTGAACGGCTATAATATTGCCGATATTTCTGCATTAACTGTTCAAGAGGCTGCCGGTTATTTTAACGCACTGCAACTAAGCGATCGGGATAAACACATAGCCCGCCAGGTTCTGAAAGAGATTAGCGAAAGGCTTAACTTTTTATGCAATGTGGGTTTGCAATATCTAACCCTTGACCGGGCAGCGGCAACCCTTTCCGGCGGAGAGGCCCAGCGGATTCGGTTGGCTACCCAGATCGGTTCCGGTTTAACCGGGGTAATCTACATCCTCGATGAGCCGAGCATCGGTTTGCACCAGCGTGATAACGCCCGGCTGATTGTTACCCTGCAGGCTCTGCGTGATCTGGGCAATACAGTTTTAGTGGTTGAGCATGACGAAGAAACAATGCGCAGTGCCGATCACCTGGTTGATATCGGCCCCGGGGCTGGTGCCGGGGGAGGAGAAATCGTGGCCCAGGGAGACCTGGAAGATCTTGTTTCTGCGCCCGCTTCGATCACCGGTGATTATCTGGCCGGCAGGCGCTCCATTGCTCTGCCGGAGAACAGACGCCCAGCTAATGATCGCTGGCTGTGGGTGCGTGGAGCCTGTGAACATAATCTAAAAAATATTGATGTTGGCTTTCCACTTGGCCTGTTTATTTGCGTAGCTGGTGTCTCCGGGTCGGGTAAAAGCACCCTGGTTAACGAAATTTTAGCCCGTGCCCTGGCTAGAAAATTAAACCGCTCCCGCGAACAGGCCGGAGCGCATGAGTCGATCGAGGGGATTGAACATCTGGATAAGGTTATAGAAATTGATCAGTCGCCAATCGGACGAACACCACGTTCGAACGCGGCAACCTATACCGGCTTGTTCGACGGGGTGCGCGAACTTTTTGCCAAGACTGCTGAATCACGCCGCCGTGGTTACAAGCAGGGACGCTTCAGTTTTAATGTAAAAGGTGGCCGTTGTGAAGCCTGCCGTGGTGACGGAATACTGCGAATTGAAATGCATTTTTTGCCCGATGTATACGTACCCTGTGAAGTCTGCCGGGGCAAGAGATATAATCGTGAAACCCTCGAGGTTCGCTACAAGGAAAGAAACATTGCCGATGTGCTGGAGATGACAGTTGAAGAAGCGCTGGAATTTTTCTCTGCCATTCCGAAGGTGCAGCGAAAGCTGCAGTTGCTCTTTGACGTAGGTCTTGGCTATATACGGTTGGGCCAGCCTGCAACCACCCTGTCCGGAGGGGAAGCCCAGCGGGTTAAACTGGCCACCGAATTGGCCCGGCGCAGCAATGGCCGCAGCCTCTACATTCTTGATGAGCCAACTACTGGACTGCACATTGACGATATCAGCAAATTACTGGTAATACTTGACCGCCTGGTTGAAAGCGGAAACACGGTTATAGTTATTGAACATAATTTAGAGGTTCTCAAGCGGGCTGATTACCTGATTGACCTGGGGCCGGAAGGTGGAGACGGTGGAGGCGCGGTGGTAACAGCGGGAACCCCTGAGGATGTGGCCGGTTGTGAACAGTCGTATACCGGTCAGTGGCTCAGCCATGTGCTCAGGAAGAGGTGAGCGTGGTGCTTGAGAAATTAAAAGAAAAGGTGCGCCGATTTCCGGATCAACCCGGAGTTTATCTGCTTAAAGATCAAGATGAGCAGATTATCTACGTGGGAAAGGCGCTTTCTTTGCGCCAGAGAGTCCGTTCTTACCTGGTAGATAATACTGCCGGATCACCTCGCCTTAAATCGTTGCAGGCAAATTTACATGATATCGATTATGTTGTTACCGACAGTGAGGTTGAAGCATTAATTTTGGAATGCAGCCTGATCAAGGAATACAGGCCCCGTTTCAATGTTAATTTAAAGGATGACAAAGACTACCCCTATCTGTTAATTACGCCTGAGCTGTACCCGCGCCTGGAACTGCTACGTCTTTCCCAGAAAAAAACGAAGCGGGGACGCTTTCAGCCGCATCCCGATCGTGAGGAAAAACGTTTTGGCCCTTATACTGATGTTGGCGCTGTGCGGGAAACAATGCAGTTCCTGGGGACCCTATTTCCCCTGCGTCGATGCCGCCAACCGCTTGACGGTGCCCCGGCAAACGAGCGTCCCTGCCTAAATTACCAGATGAAACGCTGTCTCGCTCCATGTCGCGGTGCCGAAGCGGTGCCACCTGAAGAATACTATGAGTTAGTCCGCCAGGTTGAGCTATTCTTACAGGGAAAACATGGCGAACTGGAGAACGGCTTGAAAAGTAAAATGGAAGAGGCTGCGGTTAATCAGCAATTTGAAGAAGCGGCCCACTTGCGTGATCGCCTGCAAGCTCTGCGAAGAGTGGCCGGCCAGCAGCAGAAAATGCAACTGGCGGAAAACAGTCCAGACCGGGATGTAGTTGCCCTGTCCCGATTCCAGAATCGTACTGCTGCTCACCTGTTTAAGATCAGACAGGGCAAATTGCTTAGCCAGGAACACTTTACCCTGGCCGGGGCTGATGAGGTTGAAGATGAAGAGGTGATCGCTTCTTTTATCAAATCTTACTACAACCGGGCGGAATCAATTCCCCGGGAAATTCTGCTTTCTGGCGCACCGGCTGATCAGGAATTAATCAGTCGATGGTTGAAAATGAAAGCAGGTCACACCGTTAATCTGCGCCGCCCACAACGGGGAGAATTAAAAAAGCTGGTTGATCTGGCTGCCCGAAATGCCTTACTGCGCCTTGAAGAAGAAGAGGCCCGCTACCTGCGAGCAACCCGGGAACCTTTAATTGAACTGGGCAGGTTGCTCGGCTTTGCTGAACCACCGGAGCGGATTGAAGGATATGATATTTCGCACCTGAGGGGCGGTATGCCGGTGGGGGCAATGGTTGTCTTCAGGGAAGGAGAACCTTCTCCCGGAGATTATCGCCGTTTTAATATTCGTCGGGCTCCGGCTGGTGACGATTATGCTGCTTTGAGTGAAGTGCTGCAGCGCCGGGCGGACAGAGCGGAATGGTTGCTGCCTGATTTGATTCTGATCGATGGGGGAAGAGGTCAGCTTAATGCTGCACGAAAGGCTTTAAGAGGTACTGTCCTGGATAAGACAGCCCTGATTTCGTTGGCCAAGGATCCTGACCGCCTCTTTCTTGAAAACAGTGCTGTACCGGCGCGGCTGACGGCATCTGATCCCCTTTTACAGCTTCTGCAGCGTATCCGTGACGAGGTTCACCGTTTTGCCCTGGGTGGTCATCGATTGCGGAAGCAAAAAGGCAGCATGCAATCGGCGCTTGAAAAAATTCCCGGGGTTGGACCAACCAGGCGCACTGCCCTGCTTAAACATTTCGGCAGTTTAGAGCAACTTAAAAGAGCTTCGGCGGCAGATATTGCTGTTGTTCCGGGGATCAGTTCCACCCTGGCCGGGCAAATTCTTGATTTTTTGTCTGCTGAAAGCTGAAATGTAAGTGCTGCGCTATACAAAACCGTGCTTTATGGTATACTTACCCTGAGGTGTTTTATAAATGAAATATAGAATGATCGCTGTGGATCTTGATCATACTTTACTTGATCAGGATTCTCGTATATCAGCCCGGAACAGAGATGTAATCCGCCGGGCTGTTGATTCTGGAATTAAATTCGTAATTGCTACCGGGCGGATGTTTAAAACCAGCGTTACCTACCTGGACGACCTTGGTTTTGAAACTGACAGTCCAATTATCAACTACCACGGAGCCCTGGTTAAAAAAAGCAAAAGTGGTGAAGTGATGCTGCACATGCCTGTCAGGCCGCAAATTGCTGCTGCCGTGGCTGGTGAGGCTGAAAACCTGGGATTTCACGTCAGTTTGTTTATTGACGATCAACTATATATCAGCGAGGAAAATGACTACTCCCGTTACTACCAGTCAATTGCCCATATCGGGTTGCAAACTGTTGGTAACCTGAACAACTATATTCAGGCTAACAGGGTTTCTCCTACTAAAATCAGTATTATCAGTTTTGATGGTTCACTTGATCACCTTGAAGAACACCTGCGCAGTACTTATGGGCAGCAGTTATCCATTCTCCAGTCCAGACCTCATTTTCTTGAAATTACCGATAAAGGGGCTACCAAGGGTCAGACCCTGGCCTGGTTGGCAGGGCTGGAAAAGATCAGTGCTGAAGAAATAATTGCCTTTGGTGACGGGCCGAACGATATTGATATGCTCGAATATGCCGGTTTAGGAGTAGCAATGGCTAATGGCCGTCCTGAAGTAAAGAAGGCAGCCGATTTGATTGCTCCGGCAAATACTGAAGATGGTGTTGCAGCTGTACTTGAGGAATATCTTTTTCATAATGATTAAAGATGGAGTGGAGGTCCGGTTAAATGGTTGAGCAGGATCAGATCCGCCTGGTTCTGATTACCGGTTTGTCCGGGGCCGGGAAGAGCCATGCTTTAAACAGCTTCGAAGACCTTGGTTATTACTGTGTCGATAACATGCCCCCGGCTTTAATTCCCAAGTTTGCCGATCTTTTTTCCCAGTCTGAAAATAAGAAAGTGGCTTTGGTTTGCGACATGCGCGGCTATCTCTTCTTTGACGACCTCTACGCAGCGCTGGGGGAACTCGAAGGACGCGGTGTTGATTATGAAATTCTCTTCCTGGTTGCATCAGAAGAGGTGTTAATCAGACGTTTTAAGGAAACACGGCGCCGCCACCCGATCGGATCAAGCAGCCTGCCCGAAGCGATTCAGATGGAGCGGGAGGCCTTGAGTGAACTGCGTGGCCGGGCTAATATTGAAATCGACACCTCACAGCTGAAGCCCTGGGAGCTGAAGGCAAAAATTGTTGAACTCTATGAGCCGGAGAAACGCGATCGAAATATGCAGATCCGAATTATATCTTTCGGGTTTAAGTATGGGCTGCCCCCTGATGCCGATCTGGTATTTGATGTGCGTTTTTTGCCAAATCCACATTATGTTGAACACCTGAAGCCGCTGACCGGCGAGGATGATCAGGTTAAAGAATATGTATGGCGCTGGCCTGAAACGGTTAAATATTTCGAGATGGTCAGAGATCTTCTGCAATATTCAATTCCCTTCTACGTTAAAGAAGGTAAAACAAGCCTGGTGATTACTATCGGCTGCACGGGAGGCAAACATCGATCGGTTGCCCTGGCCGAAGAACTGGGGCGGGTCCTCGGCTCAAGGTTCAACCTGGTCGTTGAGCACAGGGACATCGGCAAGAAGTAAAAGACGTGCTATGAAAAGTAAAGAGTAAGTTTTCATCTGTTCTTTGACAATC
>CAZCHW010000042.1:0-4452 GCA_964498375.1 uncultured Syntrophomonadaceae bacterium
AACAGCGCGATATCAGGGCTCTTGAGGAAGAAGAGATTCTGCGCTTTAAAGATAAAGATCAGATTGCAGAGAGTTTAACAAGATACGGCAAAGCCCTGGGAATGAACAGAATTGAGCTACTGACTGAACTTGATGCACTCTGGTCTGATTCAAGCACGGCTAAGGCCTACTTGCAACAAAAATATAACCGGCCGGGCTGGCGGCTCTTCCTGCAGGATAATCCACTGGTTGCCTATGGGGCAGTAGTAGCAGTTGCTGTAATGGCCCTTACTGTTGGCGGATACCTCTATTGGTCCGGAATAGATCAACCGGGCGGTGCTGCAGGGTTAACCGCTGCTCCCCTTGCCGGTGATGAAACAGTGACAAATCCGGAAAGAGAACATTCTTTTTCTGAACCCCTGCACAGTGAACAAAACCAGGATGAACTGTTGGTTGCTGGCATAGAGAACAACAGCGCGGTTGAGGATATATTAAACGGAGACAGCACAGGCCAGGCTGAGGAAAAGTCCGGGGCAGCAGAGCCTGACAGAGTGTTTGAGGAAAATACCGTTTTGAATGGAGAAGACCAGGATCAGCCTGCCCAGCCTGTGGAACTGGAAGCAGAGCTTGCCGAGAATACTGCTGAAAATTACCAGGAGATGAGTTTACCCCGGTCGGGTGGTAATGCTTTTCTGCTCTGGACAGGCACTTTAACTTTTATTACCGGGCTGGTTCTTTTGCTTCTGCCTTTGCATATTAAAGAGCAGAAAGAAAGATTTGTCTGCCGGTGAGAACCAATCCTTCCGGAAACTATTTTTACTGATTAGGCAGGGAAAAACGGGTAAAGCGCGGAAAGAATATGAGTATCTGCGCTTTTTTTTACCGGAAGGAAGGTAGGGTCGTTATGCTTGTGCTGACCAGGAAAGCCGATCAAAGTATTATGATCGGTGATGATATTGAAATAGTAGTTTCGTCAATTGACGGAAACACTGTAAGAATTGGGATTAAGGCACCCCGTGACCTGAAAATTCTACGCAGGGAAACTTTCGAGGAGGTCCGCCGGGAAAACCTGCGGGCTGTTCAAGCTGCTTCACGTTTTCCTGCAGGAATTGAAAAGATGCTGCCCCGCGAGCCCTCCCGGCCTGAAATGGAAGATGATGGTAATGACGACCTTGAAAAGTAGCCGCTGTGCTGATAAGATAGGTTTATTAGCACTGGTAACTTTTTTAGGGAGAGTCCGGGTCGATGAAAATAGATGGTATTGATCCCCTGCTGTTAAATCGTATTAAGGAACAAACCGATCGTCTCGAAGTCCGGCGGGCAGAGAATGTCTTGACCGACAGCCGGGTAAGAAGGGAAGGCGATCAAGGGAAGTTTCGCCGAGTTTACCAGGAAGGGATGGATCAGGAAAACCGGGTTTATGCGGCGCTGGAGCGCTTAAATGATCAGGCTGGAAGAGATAACCTGCCTTTGAGCTTCAGGGGGCGCCGGGAAGCCGATCAGTGGCTAATCGAGATTGTTGATCAGGAACGTGGAGATGTTGTAAAAGTATTTTCAACCGGCCAGGATCAGGTTATTGGCGTGGTAAACCGTATCCAGAGCCTCTTCGGGGTTCTGCTCGATCAAAAAAGATGAGCAGGGGGAAAACTGCCTTGGGGTGGTTATTTTTTTTCGGAAAATTATTTGTCGCAATCAAATATTGATATGCGCAAATATATAAAACAGCTCTTCAATAGTGCCCTAACGGCCTGTTTTAGATTATAATAGTAGCTGATTGACCAGGAGTCCTAAGCACAAGGAGGTTTTTTTAAGATGAGCCCAATTCATTTTCCGCGTCTTTCTGCGGAAGAAGCGGCTTCTATGTTTGAACACGGGCAAACTGTAGCTTTCAGCGGGTTTACCGCTGCCGGCTCAGCAAAAGCAATCCCCCGGGCCTTAGCCCGTTATGCCAAGGATTTGCATGCCAAGGGAGAACCGTTTAAGCTTAATGTACTGACCGGCGCTTCTACCGGCCGGCTTGACGATTTACTGGCAGAGGCTGATGCAGTAGCCTGGAGAGCGCCTTACCAGTCGTCAAAAATTATGCGTAAGATGATCAACGAACAGAAAATTGAATTTACCGATATGCATCTTTCGCACCTGCCCCAGGCAGTTCAATTCGGGTTTCTCGGTAATGTCGACTGGGCTGTTGTTGAGGCGGCCGAGATTACTTCCGACGGGCGGGTTTATCTCTCCACTTCAATCGGCGCGTCGCCAACTTTTCTGCACACTGCAGAAAAAGTAATCATTGAACTGAACCGTTATCACTCTGTGCGGCTGAGTGAAATGGCCGACATTAAACTGTTGCCCACTCCCCCGCACCGCAGCCCGATTCCTATTTATGATCCATTAAATAAGATCGGCCTGCCCTATGCATCGGTTGATCCGAAGAAAATTGTTGCCGTAATCGACAATAACGAGCCAGACGGGATGGCGCCTCTTGATCCTCCCGATGAGATCAGCCGCAAGATTGCCCATCAGGTGGTTGACTTTTTGCTCAACGAACAGAGAGCCGGGCGGATCCCGGCGGAATTCCTGCCGCTGCAGGCGGGGGTCGGTAATATTGCCAATGCCGTGATGTCCTGCCTGGGCGACGACCCCGACATTCCACCTTTTACCATGTATACTGAGGTGTTTCAGGACGCATTGATCGATTTAATGGAACAGGGCCATCTAGTCGGGGCCAGTACCTGTAGTCTGACCGTATCTGACGATAATCTGCAGCGTATCTATAACAATATGGATTTCTTCACTCCGCGAATCGTCCTGCGTCCCCAGGAATTATCCAACAACCCGGGGGTAATCCGCAGGCTTGGGGTTATTGCTCTTAACACAGCCCTGGAATTTGACCTGAACGGTCATGCCAATTCTACCCACGTTTGTGGAACAGACCTGGTTAACGGTATCGGCGGCAGCGGGGATTTCATGCGCAACGCTTATCTTTCGATCTTTATGGCTCCATCTGTTGTGAAGGGCGGTAATATCTCAACGGTAGTCCCCATGGTTACTCACCCTGATCATAACGAACACTCGGTTCAGGTCTTTGTAACCGAACAGGGTCTTGCCGATCTGCGTGGGCTGGGTCCGAGGGAAAAGACTAAAACGATCATCGACAAATGCGCGCATCCAGATTACCGTGATTATTTGCATCGCTACTTGGAAGGTTCCCCGTCGGGTCACATCAGTCAGACCCTGCGAGACGCTTTTCAGCTGCATGCAAGCCTGCTTGAAACCGGTTCGATGAAATTTTGGGAATAAGTTGTGATCGTCCAGGGGCCGGGGACTGCTTCCCCGGCCTGTTGTTTTAGTGAAGCGGTCGGCAAGAATCAGTTTGCTTGCTTGAAAATGTATGGAATAAAATGGAAGGGATGAAAATGAATATCTACGAAAAGATCGCAAATATGATGGGGGAAGGACATAATCCTGCCCTGGTGACCATATTAGATAGTGAGAAAGAACCTTCGCTCAGAGGTAAAAAAATAATCATTGATTCGAACGGTCCGGTTTACAGTGAACTTGACAATACCGCAACCGGAATAATCGCGGCTCAGACTACACCTTTGGTAGAAGCGGGAGATAACCGGCTTATTGAACTGGAAAGTGACCTTAGCGGGTCGTTGAGATTGTTTATGCACATATACAGGACCAGGCCCCGTTTGATCATCTACGGTGGCGGTCATGTCGGAGCGGCTCTCTGCCGTATTGCCGCCCATCTTGATTTTGAAGTGGTAGTGATTGATGATCGACCGGCTTTTGCCAATGATCAGGTTCACCCGACTGCCGATCGGTTGATCTGCGACACTTTTGACCGGGCTTTTCAACTTTTGCAGCCCAGGCCAGACGATTTCCTGGTGATCGTTACCCGTGGACACCGTCACGATCGCTTTTGCCTTGAAGAGGCAATAAAACGGGATGCGGCTTATGTTGGGATGATCGGCAGCAGGAGCAGGGTCAGGGCCCAGTTGACAGAGCTGGCTGAAGCAGGCTACAGTGAAGAGACCCTGGCTGCAGTTCACACACCGATCGGATTAACAATCGGGGCTGTAACCGAGGCTGAGATAGCAATATCTATCCTGGCGGAAATCATTCAGGTCAGACGGAAAGATAGCAAAGCTGAATCAATCCAGGTGGAAGTGCTGAAGCGCTTGCAGGAGTTGGAAGAAAGCGGCACACCTGCTGTGCTGGCAACTATTGTTAAATCACTGGGGTCAACCCCGCGTAAAACCGGATCACAACTGATCGTTTACCGTGACGGATCTATTACCGGAACGATTGGCGGAGGCTGTGCCGAAGGGGAAGTAAGGCGCCAGGCTTTACTGGCCTTTGACCAGGGCTTGGCCAAGGAATATCATTTTAGCCTGACCGCTGATGTGGCTGCCGATGAAGGAATGGCCTGTGGAGGAACAATGGATCTGTTCCTCGAATTAATTAACG
>CAZCHW010000042.1:4462-10117 GCA_964498375.1 uncultured Syntrophomonadaceae bacterium
AACGGGGAAGATTTAATGAAAGAGAATTAAACGGGAGGCGGGCCGGATGGATCGGTGTAAGGGAACGCAGCAGGGGAGCATTAGAATTATGAGATACCTGGTTCTGGTTGTTGTTGCTTGTCTAATCCTGGTTTGCCGGTTATTTCTTTTTACTCCGCCGGTCTATGCTGAGACTGGGGAACTGCGCCTGACAATATTACATACCAATGATGAGCACGGAGCAGTAATTCCTCACTCGCCGACCGTTGACTATCATCCCCGCCGGGAAAATCCAACTATCGGGGGCTATGCCCGCCTGGCCACGGCTGTGAGAGAAGTTCGGGAAGAAAAGTCAGCGCAAGGCGATCCGGTAATTCTGCTATCAGCAGGCGATTATATCGGGGGCTCCCCCTTTAGCTGGCTGATTCCGCAAGGCTATGCCCTGGAATTAAAACTAAAACAGATAATTGGTTATGATGCTGTTACAATTGGCAATCATGAATATGATTACGGTCCGGATATTCTGGCCGGGTATTATCTCAAAGCCGGTTATCCGGCGGCTCACTCGCAAACTGTAATTCTTGCCTCCAACACGGTAGCTCCACCGGAACACCCTCTGGCAGCCCGGGATCTTTATCACAAACTGAGCCTGATAACCCTTGAAAACGGGCTGAAAGTAGGCTTGTTTGGTTTGATCGGTGAAGAGGCCATTTCATATACAACAGCCAATGAACCGGTTACTTTTACAGATCAACATGAAACAGCGGCAGCGATGGTCAGTGAATTGCAGGCGGCTGGAGCTGATTTAATCATTGCCCTCACCCATTCCGGGGTTGAAGAAGATCGAGCTCTGGCCAGGGCGGTGGATGGTTTGCACGTAATTGTTGGCGGCCACTGCCACACTGCCCTGGAAGAACCGGTTCTGGAAAACGGGGTTTACATTTTACAGGCCGGATCGCTGCTGCAATACCTGGGCCGGTTAGACCTGGCCTATAACCCGGAAACGGGAGCAGTCAGAATGTTAAATGAAGAAAATGGAGTGCCGTACCTTCTGCCACTTGATTATCATTACTCTCTTGATCCCGAAATAACCGCCCTGATTGAAGATTATACTATTACTCTAAATGAAATGATCGCCGGTAAAACGGGGGGACAATTTAACAATATCCTTGACCCGGTTATGCTGGCAAAGTTTGAAATTCCCAATTATCCACCCTTACAGGAATCGCCTTTCGGTAACTTCGTTGCCGATGCAATGCGTCTGATTGCCGGGGAGAAGACCGGAGTAAGGGCTGATTTTGCCCTGCAGGCTAACGGGGCCATCCGGGGTAGTGTAACTCCGGGGACTATGCCTCACGCGTTTGGCCAGGTTTCTGTATATGATCTGGCCGAACTGACCGGCCTGGGAATCGGTCCCGACGGATTTGCCGGTTATTCTGTGGTGGCAGTTTACCTGACCGGAGAGGAGATGCGCCGGGTTCTGGAAGTGGCAGCCCTTTTACCTGAACTGATGGGCGATACCTTTTTCCTGCAATTTTCCGGCCTCCGCTACAGCTACAATCCCGCCAATGCCGTACTCTTTACTGTTCCGCTAATTAACCAGCCGATTCCGACCACCCGGGCGGTGGTCAGCGCAGAACGCTATACCGGAGAGGGAAGGCAGGGCTTCGATGATCGTTTTTATGAACCGCTTGAAAAAGGGGAACAACAGCTTTATTGCCTGGTAACCGATTCATATGTTGTTTCATTTTTACCCCTGATCGGTGAGCTTTTACCCCAGCTTGACCTGGTTTTAAAGGACCAGGCCGGTAACCCGGTTGAACCTGGAGATCTGGAAAAACTGGTGGTGAAAGCAAACGGGCAGGATTTAAAAGTATGGGCCGCGGTGCTTGAATATGCTGCTTCCCAACCGGTTGGTTCTTCAGGCAGACCTGAAGCAGACTCCTATTACGCAGTTACAGCCGGTCGGATAAACCAGGTGCGTTCGTTTCCCCTGATCATCTGGCCCCTTTTGGTTCTGGCCCTGCTGGTGGGGCTTATTGTCTTTTTAATCAGACGCAGAAAAATTAAGAAGAAGGTGACAGCGTGAGTGCTGAGGCAGAAAAAAGAGAGATTCTCCCGATTCAGTACAGGCAAAAAGTTAATTTGCTTGAGCTGGATCAGGTTGAGCAAATACATGAGGCTTCTTTGGAAATTTTGCAAAAGATCGGAATAAAAATGCCTCACCGCGGGGTACAGGATATCCTGGCCGAGGCTGGTGCAACAGTTAATCGCGAACAGAACCGGGTTTATTTTTCGCCAACCCTGGTTGAAGAGGCTTTAAAAAAGGCCCCTGCCAACTATATACTCTGCGCCCGACTTGCTTATAATGATTTGCCTCTCGACGGCAAACAGGGGTACCTTACACTTGATGGTTGCGGTTTGCAGGTGCAGGATTTAACAACAGGCCAATTGCGTAAATCGACCCTGAAAGATTTAGAGCAGGCAACCCTGGTTGCCGATTATATGAACGAAATTGCTTTTCTCTGGCCGATAATCAGTGCCCAGGACTGTCCGGTGTCCCGACAGCCGCTCCATGAGCTGGCTGCTCAACTGACCTGGTCGGGCAAGCATGTCCAGGCGATGACAGCGGTTAACGGAGAATCAGCCCGCGGATCTGTCGAAATTGCTGCCCTGGTTGCCGGAGGTAGCGAGCAGCTACGCAGGCGGCCGATTATCTCTAATTTTCAGTGCAGCATCAGCCCGCTGGCCTATGATCCTGAAGGATTAGAGGCAGCAATGGTTTTTGCCGCGGCCGGAGTGCCGACAGGGTTTTTAACGATGCAGATTGGATGTTCCACTGCACCTGCCACTGTTGCCGGCAGCCTGGCCCAGGCTAATGCCGAGGTGTTAGCCGGACTGGTGTTTCTTCAGATTTACAAGCCGGGGGCTCCGACTTTTTACGGCTCCTGTGCTACGGTAATGGAGTTGAGCAGCGGGGCAGTATGTTGTGGAGGTCCGGAAGATTTCCAGTTACAGGCCTTTTCAGCTCAGATGGCCCGTTATTATAATCTTCCCGCCAATGTTGGGACTTTTGCTACCGGGGCGAAGGCCTCGAACTGGCATGCCGGGGTGGAAAACGCAATTTCCGGAATGGCCAGTGTTTATTCCGGAGCTGACATGATGTGCGGTGCCGGACTGCTTGCCGGAGCGGTTATTTTCTCCTATGAGCAGCTGTTGATGGATTGTGAAATTTACGACCTGATCAGGCGTTCCACAGCCGGCATAAAAGTCGACCGGGAAACCCTGGCCCTGGAGACTATTTCCGCTGTCGGACCGGAGGGCCATTTTATGGTTGAACCGCATACCCTGGCCCACATGCGCGAGCTCTGGCAACCAGCAGTTATTAACCGGGCTCCTTATGGAAAGTGGCAGGCTGAGGGATGTCGGGAGGCAGAAGAACGGGCGCGTGATAAGGCCCGCTGGATTCTGGATAACCATCGGCCAGTGCCACTGGACGAACAGCTTGCAGAGGAAATTAATCAGGTTATTGAGCGTTATTAATTTGGTATTATCGTCCGGTGTATCTAACTAGTGGAGCTGATTTAATTGTGAATAACCCGGCCTGGATAAACTCAGAGTATTGTAACCTTTCGGAAGCGCAGGTATCCCTTGAAGATCGCGGGTATCTTTTTGGAGACGGCATCTACGAAGTAATTCGAGTTTACAACAAAACCCCTTTCTTTTTACAGGCTCATTTGGATCGGCTGCACAGGAGTGCTGCTGCGATCAGGCTGGATCTGCCTTACAGCGACCGGCAGTTAAGGACAGTTATAGACGAATTAATCCGGCGCAGCGGGTACGGGGATGCCTATATTTACATGCAGGTAACCAGGGGCAAGGCAGTGCGGGATCATCTATTCCCCATCCAGACTGAACCGGTGACGGCTATTTATATTCGCGAACTGGCGCCACAGCCTGAACTTGACCATATTACCCCGGCAACCTGTATTACCCTGCCCGACGAAAGATGGATGAACTGCCACATCAAGACGACCAACCTGTTGCCAAACCTGCTGGCTCGCCAGCAGGCCCACGAAGCAGGTGCGATGGAGGCGATTCTCTGTCGACCCGGAGGGCTGGTAACTGAAGGGACCAGGTCGAACCTTTTTGCCATGATAGACGGACTGGTTCGCACTCATCCCTGTAACAACCTTATTTTGCCCGGTATTTCCAGAGAAATTGTTCTTGACTTACTTATGAAGAACAATGTTCACGTTGCGGAAAAAGCATTTTCAACGGCTGAACTGAAGAGGGCTTCTGAGGTGTGGCTTACCTCTACCAGCCAGGAAGTTAAACCGGTTGGTAAAATTGATGATTATCTTCCGAGTGGACTGGTACCGGGTCCGGTAACCCTTAAACTGATGGAAGAATTTCGCCGCCTGATTGATCAGAATTGCCGGGGAGGTGCATGAGTTGAAACTAAAAGAAATAATCGGGGTTGTTGAAGAACTTGCTCCGCCGGAATTAGCGCTTGAAGGCGATCCTGTGGGCCTGCAGGTTGGTGATCCTGAAAGGGAGATCAGGCAGGTTGCCGTAGCGCTTGACCCTGACAGGAACACAATAAAAAAGGCTCTGACCGCTGGAGCAGACCTGCTGATTACTCATCATCCTCTTTTTTTTAATGCCCTCGACAGAGTAGTGTTAAGTGAACCGCAGGCTGCCCTGGTAGCAGATATTATCAGCTCAGGCCTGGCTGTTTACAGTGCCCATACCAATTTCGACATCGCTCCGTTTGGAGTCAGCTACCAGCTAGCACTCGTTCTCGGTTTACCGGTCTCAGAAGCAGAAGTACTGGAAGTTACCGGGCGGGAAGAATTACTGAAACTGGTTGTATATGTGCCCTCAGGGTATGAGGACCAGGTTCGCGATGCCCTGGCCGGGGCGGGAGCAGGAGAAATTGGCCGGTACAGCCACTGCACCTTTCAGGTAGCCGGGACAGGAACGTTTAAACCAGGCATGGATACTGACCCTTTTCTGGGCAAACAGGGTCAGCTGGAAAAGGTTGAGGAATACCGGTTGGAGACGATCTTACCGGCGGCTTTAAAAGGGCCGGTTGTTAAAGCGCTGCTTGCTGCACACCCTTACGAGGAGACAGCTTATGATCTCTACCGCCTCGACCTTAAAGGCCGTGCTTTTGGCCTGGGCCTGTTGATCAATTTTGAACAAGCCCTGCCTGCCCGGGAACTTGTGGAAAAATGCCGCACTGTCTTGCCCTTTTGCACACCTCGTCTGCAGCTTTTTGGCAGGGATTCATTCAATAAGGTTGCTCTATCAGGCGGTAGCGGAGCTTCACTGATCAATAGAGCGGCTTTGCAGGGAGCAGATGTATTGCTGGCCGGAGATTTTAAGTATCACGATCTTCAACTGGCCCAGTCTCTGGGTTTATCCTTAATTGATGCCGGTCATGCTCAGACAGAACTGCCGGCTGTAGATTACCTGGCCTGCGAACTTGCCCGCAGACTGGGTGAGCAGACAAAGGCGGTGCAGGTATGTAAGCTCTCCGCCGAACCGGTTAAATGGGATTATATTTAGAGCAGGGGAAACCTGCTCTAAATTTTTTTAGAGAATAAATTTCACAGAATTTTTGTCAGCCTGACCGGATCTGGCCGATTGCAAACAGAAAGGATGAAGATA
>CAZCHW010000043.1:0-10108 GCA_964498375.1 uncultured Syntrophomonadaceae bacterium
TTCTTTCGGTGCAGACAAAAAAGCACGGGAAGCGATGGCCCTCGGCTCAGTTTTTGCCGGAATATCACTGGCTAACGCCGGTGTGGGAGCTGTTCATGCCTGTGCCTATCCTTTGGGCGGCCAGTTTGGCACAGGGCACGGTGTAACAAACGCCCTGCTCTTGCCCTACATCATGGAAAAGAACCTTGTCGGGGACTTGCAGAAATTCGCCAATATTGCCCGGGCCCTGGGCGAGGTCACAGAATTACTGCCGCTGCGTGAGCAGGCGCAGCTTGCTCCTGTGGCTGTATTTGCCTTATCCCGCGATATCGGAATTCCCCAGAAATTAAGCCACTTTGGGGTGAAAAAAGAAGATATTGACGGTCTTGCTGAAGCAGCAATGCAGGTTACCCGCTTGATGGATAACAACCCAAAAAAGCTAACCCTTGAAGAGGTTAAATCATGCCTCTACAGGGCTCTGGATTAAAAGATAGCAAGGTAGGTGTAAAGATTTGGGTAAAATCAAAGTAGATTTAAAAGGTAAAACAGCTATTGTTACCGGTGCCGGCAAGGGAATCGGTCGGTCGATCGCCCTGGCTCTGGCCGCGTCGGGGGCTGTAGTATACGCAGTGAGCAGAACGCCAAAAGATCTTGATCTTTTAAAGGAAGAAATCGAGAAAACAGGTGGAAAATGTTCAATTGCAATCTGTGATGTGAAAAGTGTTGAGCAAATTGAAGAAATGATAGAACAGGTCTACAGGCAAACCGGAATAATTGATATTCTTGTTAATTCTGCCGGGTTGAATATTCAGGCTCACACGCTTGATGTTACTGAGGAACAGTGGGATACAATAATGAACACTAACCTTAAAGGAGCTTTTTTTACATCACAGGCCGCAGCAAGGAAGATGAAAGAACGCAGGGAAGGCAGGATAATAAACATTACTTCACAGATGGCCTTTGTTGGTTATTATAAACGGGTTGCCTACTGTGCCAGCAAAGGAGGTTTAACGCAGGCCACAAAAGCAATGGCTGTAGAACTGGCTGAATTCAACATTAAAGTAAACTGTATAGCGCCCACCTTTTTAAAGACACCCTTAACCGAGCCCATGTTTAAAGATCAGGATTTCTACAACGAGGTAATCAGCCGGATTCCCCTGGGCAAAATAGGTAAGCCTGAAGATGTGGCCGGCGCGGTTCTTTACCTGGCTTCTGATTCTGCCGACTTGGTAACCGGAAGCAGTATCCTTGTTGACGGTGGCTGGGTAGCCTGGTAGGTAAGGTTGTATTTTTATCTAACATCCAAAGTTTGGATCACCTGCCGAAGTAAAATCTCCGTTCATTAAAACAGTAAAAGTTATAATGTTGTCAAGCTTTGCAGGGTCATTTTCTTGATAATTATAAAGGTTATTAAAATAAGAAAGAGAATAATAATTATACGTAAGTAATAAGCATCAATCAGGGGAGGACTGGGTTCAATGCGCCTTTTTGAGGGAGCAATTATTTCCTGTGATCGTGACAATAATGTTTATCAATACCTGATCGAAGATGAAGGGCGAATTATCTACGTTGGCGATAAGCTCCCACCTACACTCTCCAGGAGGGTTCAACGGATAGAGCTGGGAAACAAGGCTTTACTGCCAGCTTTTGGGGATGGACATATTCATTATTCTAATTGGGCCCTGTTCAATTCTACATTTGATGTCCGCTCCGCTGCCAGTCTGGCTGATATCGAGCCGCTGGTGCGAAGGTACGCCCGGCGGGATCGGTCAGCAAGGGTGCTTTTTGGTTTTGGTCATTCTAAAAATGCTCTTCGGGAGCGGCGGTTGATCACCCGATCAGAACTGGATCAGATCATTAAAGATCGGCCCGTTTACCTGGTTTGCTATGATGGGCATTCAGCTGTTGTAAATACAGCAGCAATCGGCTTGCTCCCTGTGGAAATACGTTCACTCCCCGGGTTTGACCTTGAAAACGGGCATTTAACCCGGGCTGCTTTTCTTGCCGCAACTGACTACATTACGGCAAAAATACCTGTGACCCGGTTAGTCAAGGCAATTGTAAAAGGTTTTGATACCCTGGCCAGGTACGGGGTTGGTTTAATTCATACGGTTGAGGGTGTTGGCTTTACAAGAGATCTTGATGTTGATCTGGTCAGGTTTGCTGCCAGGGGAGCTCAGCAGCAGTTCAGAGTCTATTTTCAAACGATGGATGTGGACAAAGTTTTGAAACGCCGCTTGCCTCGCATCGGCGGCTGCTTTGCCTGCGCTCTTGATGGGTGCTTTGGCGCTGAGGACGCCGCTTTATTGGAACCGTACAGTAATAATTCGGAAAACAGGGGTATTTTATATTACAGTGACCAGGCGGTTGCTGATTTCGTAACCAGGGCAAACCGGGCCGGATTGCAAATACAGCTACATTGTATCGGCGATGCTGCCGTAACCCAGGCTGTCGACGCTCTGGAGATTGCCCTGCGGGATACGCCCCGGCAGGATCACCGGCATACCCTGATTCACGCCTGCCTGATTCCTGAGAACTACATGGAGAAAATTGCTGCTTTAAAAATAGGGGTAACCCTGCAGCCGGCATTTCTTACTTCACCCCTGGAACCTCTCGAATACCTGACCTCAATTCTGGGAGAGCGGGCTTTGAAAAGTTCTCCACTCAAGGCGATGAAAGACCTTGGTATAATGGTTAGCGGCGGGTCTGATAGCCCGGTTGTTTCTCCCGACCCCCTGACTGGGATAGACGGGGCTTGTAACCACAGTAATCCGGAGCAGTCTGTTTCTGTTGCCGAAGCGCTGACAATGTTTTCCTACAATGTAGCCTACACCTCATTTGACGAAAGAGAACGGGGATCACTTGAAAAGGGAAAAATTGCCGATCTGGTTCTGCTGAACCAAAACCCCCTGGAGTTGGATAGGTCAGATTTGAAAAAGCTGCGTGTAGAAGAACTTTATCTCGGGGGTTTGCCGTACCAAAGAGGTCGGAAAATTAAAGACATTGTAATTAACAGTATCAGGAACCAGAAAAGACAAACCTGATCGTCCGGAGATTTCAAGGGTGACATATGTTCATAGTTTTTATATTATATTGATTGATACCTACTGATTTAAAAGTTGGTTGCCTTAAATAGTTATATTTGTCTGCACAACCCCGTTGCAGGGGTTTTCTATCCGGGAGGGTAGTTAATGGATTCGAGTTCTCAGCATGAGCTTGACCTGGAGAAGGTATACCTCTATTCCTTTATGATGAATCGTGATGGAATCGTCATTCTCGATCCTTCATTGAACATTGTGATGGTTAACCGGACGATTGATAAGCGTTATTCCGATCAACTGCCCCTGGTCGGGAAAAAATGTTATCAGGCTTTTAAGTATTCATCGGCTCCCTGTGAACAATGTCTCTCTCAGCAGGCTATGCAAAAGAGAAAACCTTATGCTAGACGACGCCCTTTCCTGCAAAATGGACAGCAGACCGGCTGGCTTGAAGTTGAAGCTCATCCAATCATTAATCAGCAGGGCGAAGTGCTTGGAGCGATCGAATTTATCCGCGATCTTACCGAAGAGGTCGATTTAAAGCAGGCGGTTACGTTAAGCGAGGATAAATACCATTTGCTGATTGAACAGTCGGCAGAGATGATCTATCTACACGACCTTGAAGGATGTATCTTTGAAGTTAACCGGGCTGCTGAAAGATGGACTGGTTATACCAGGGAAGAATTGATTGAAATGAATATATTTGATCTCCACCCCAGCCAGGAGGGTAGAGAAAACGTAGTCGCTGAATGGAAAAGTTGGCGGCCCGGGGTAGACCAGGTTACACTTGAATTTGAACACCGGCGTAAGGATGGAACTACCGCGCCGGTGGAAATATCGACTGGGAAGGTCCTGATTGGCGATCAGGAGCTGATTCTTGCCCTGGCTCGTGATGTCAGCGAGCGCAGAGAAGCAGCCAGCATTATTGAAGAAAGCCGGGACTGGTACAGAGCCCTGGCTGAGGATATTCCTGCTTTAATTACCAGGGTTTCGCCGGTTGGGAAAGTTACCTATGTTAACCCTGCTTCGGCAGAAATAATTGGTCTACCTCCGGATAAGATTATCGGGCGCGATTTTTATGACCTGGTTCCGGAACAATACCGTTTTCAGATTGAAAAAGCCTTTTCCTCGCTTACCCCGGATGCTCCGTTGATTAGCTATGAACATGCCAACCGGGGCAGGTTGTTTAAATGGAAAAACCGTGCTGTTTACAATGAACAGGGAGAGTTAAAAGAATACTTTACAGTAGGTGAAGATATTACTGATTCCCGGGCTGCTGAAAAGCGTCTACGGGAAAGTGAGATGCGGAACCGGGCCTTAATTAATGCCCTTCCCGATTTAATTTTTTGCTTTAACAGTCAGGGAGAAATCCTTGATGCGATAGTGAAATATGAAGAGCACCTGACCGAACAGGGAGAATATCTGTATCGCAAAGGTTTGCTGGTTGGGGCAAATATCCAGGATCTTTTAGACCAGGAACCGGCCAGATTAATTGCCACCGGAATTACGAAAGTATTAAAAAGCGGACAACTTTACGTGCTTGAGTATTTGAACGAGATCAGAGGCAAGAGATGTTATCAGGAAGCGAGAATTGTCAGGCTTGGCCCGGACGAAGCGATGGCGATTATACGGGACATCACTCACCGGAAACTGGCTGAACAGTCTTTACAGCAACAGCTCCTGTTTGAGCAGGCGGTAGCTGATATTTCCTCTGTTTTTGTTAATGCGCCCTCAGGCAGTATAAATCAGGCTATTAATTATGCCCTGCGACGCAGTGGTGAATTATTTGAAGCTGACCGCAGTTATGTTTTTCGGTTTGACAACGATCAAAAATATATGTCGATCCTGCATGAATGGTGCGCAGATGGGGTGACTTCGCAGATTGATCGAAATCAACATTACCCGGTTGAACAAACACCGTGGTGGTTTGAACAGTTAAAAAACAAAGAGTATGTATTAATTGATGATGTAGATTTACTGCCTCCTGAAGCAGACCGGGATAAAATCGATTTTTTAACCGAAGAAATCAAGTCTTTGCTGACCCTGCCGCTGGTCAGGGAAGGTAAAATCATTGGATTTTTCGGGTTTGATGCGGTAAAAGAAAAGAAAACCTGGTCTGCGCAACAGATTTCCCTGCTTAATGTAATTGCTGAAATAATAGCTGGAGCTCTTTTCGGCTACGAAGCCCGGGTAGCTCTGCAAGAGTCAGAAGAGCGCTACCGGGAGATTCTTGCCACTATCGAAGAGGGATACTACGAAACCGATCTGACCGGGCGTTTAACCTATATCAACGAAGCGGCCTGTCAGCTGTTCGGCGGGTATGAACCGGAAGAGCTCCTGGGGATGAGCTATGATCAACTTTACCAGGATCCCGCCAGGGCTTTTAAAACTTTTAACAAAGTTTTTACAACCGGTAAACCGGAAAGAGGCTTGATCCTGGAAATGATCCGCAAGGATGGGGCAATTCGATTTGGTGAGCTGTCAATATCGCTGATCAGGAATAGAGATGGACGGGTAACCGGTTTTAAAGGTATTGGCAAAGATGTAACCGATCGTATTGAATATGAAAGAAAACTGGAATATTTAAGCCTGCATGATCAGTTAACCGGTATTTATAATCGAGCCTACTTTGAATCTGAACTGGAAAGATTAAGTGGAAGCAGGGAGTTTCCGGTAACTATTATTTCAGCTGATCTTGATGGGTTAAAATTAATAAATGACACCATCGGGCATAATGCAGGTGACCACCTGTTGCAAAACTGTGCCCTGGTTATGAAAGAATCACTGCGTCAATCCGATATTCTAGCCAGGGTTGGCGGAGATGAATTTTCAGTAATTTTACCGCGTACAGATAAACCAACCGGCGAGAATATAGTCAGGCGGATGCGAGAAAAAATTAATAATTACAACATGAATAACGAGGATCTGCTCCTGGGGATTTCGCTCGGGGTGGCTACTGCTGAAAATAGTGAAGAAACGCTCAAAACGCTTTTTAAACGGGCAGATGACATGATGTACCGGGACAAACTATACCGCAGCAGCAGCAGCCGCGGTAAAATTGTTCAAAGTTTGCTGGCAGCTCTGGCTGAACGTGATTATATTACCGAAGGTCATGCGCGCCGGCTGGAGGATCTCTGCCGGGCTATAGGGGAAAAATTGAACCTCTCGTCGCATCAGCTGGCTGATCTTGCTTTGCTGGCACAGGTTCATGATCTCGGTAAGGTAGGTATTCCAGATCACATTCTTTTTAAGCCGGATCGGCTAACCGATGACGAGTGGGAGATTATGAAGGGCCACCCTGAAAAAGGCTACCGTATAGCTTCATCTTCCCCGGATCTGGCAGGCATTGCCGAATTCATCTTAAATCACCATGAACGATGGGATGGCAGCGGTTATCCTCTTGGCCTGCAGGGAGAGGAAATTCCAATTGAATGCCGGATCCTGGCTATAGTTGACGCCTTTGATGCTATGACGAATAAGAGACCATATAATGATAAAAAAACGGTGGAAGAAGCGACAGAAGAACTGAATGAATACTCCGGGAGTCAGTTTGATCCGGAGCTGGTCCGCGTTTTTTTAGATGTATTAGAGGATGAGAAACAGTAGATGAAGAAGGAACAGATTTTACCCGGCGGTGACTATCTGCGTTATGATGATCAGTCTGCCGTCGTTGAACTTACAGCCCCTCGCCTTGTCCTCAGTACATCTTATCTGAACGGGGGCATGCGTGATGATCTGCAATATCTCTTTAATTTCAGTGAGGTTTACGGAGTCCCCGATGAACGCTGCGAAATGCGGGCCCCGACCAACGAGGGCCACCTGCGCCTGATAGCGGAAGAGCTTGGCCTGAATCCACAGCTTACCGCTGGTCTGAGCACAGCAGCCAAAATGAAATATCTTCAGGTGAAACAGTCAGGTTTTGCTGACTTTATAGTGACAGCAGCAGTTACGGCAGGTCTCGATGTAAGCGGAAACAGGATTGGCGATCCGGTTTTCTGGCATGAAGAAGCCGGCGTGCCGACCCCGATCCAGGCAGGCACAATTAATATCATGCTGCACATCAATGTAAATCTGACTCCCGGGGCCATGGTCCGGGCGATGACTGTTTGCAGTGAAGCAAAAACTGCAGCACTGCAGGAACTGCTGGTGCCGAGCTGTTTCTCCGACGGACTGGCTACGGGCTCAGGCACTGATGGTACAATTGTGATATGTCCACTCGAAGCTCCGGTTCAACTAACTAACGCGGGTACTCATGTAAAACTTGGTGAACAGATTGGCTCGCTGGTAAAAGAAACAGTTAAAGCTGCCCTGATAGCTGAAAACGGCTTTAAAGCTTATGCCCGCGGCAGCCTGTTGAAAAGGGTAAGCCGCTTCGGCATAAACGAGAAAAGCCTTTGGCTCGCCTTTAAAAAACTATACGGTGAAGAAGCTGACCCCGGGCGCTTTAAGCGCAGTCTGCAGCAGGTTAACGGTGACGAGAAACTTATTTTGGAAGCGACCCTTATTGGCCATTTAATTGATCTACTGCAGTGGCGGATGGCTGATAGCCGGGAGGTAGCGGCAAGCGCCAGGGAGAGGCTCCTTCCCTTTGGTGGTATTAGGGGTGTTGAATTGGAACAGTTAATGACCGGCGGCGGCCGTACTACTGCCGGGCTGGTAAATGCTATTGTAAAAGCTTTGGAGATGGCGCTGCTTGCAGCGATCAGCCGGCTGCAATAGTTTTTAAAAGACTGGCGCTGTGCCACAAAATAAAAAAATATCACAATCTTGCTGGACAGCGCTTTCAGCCTATGTTAAGATGATCATGAAAATTGAATAGATACATTCAGGTGCCCGTTAAGGGTGAATAGGGAAACCGGTGAAAATCCGGTGCGATCCCGTCACTGTAAGCAGGAGCCGACCTCAATAGCCCACTGGTTTTGGAACCGGGAAGGGGGGGAAGGCGATGACTGTAAGCCAGGAGACCTGCCTGAGTGTTGCTACGTTCCCCTTCGAGTGAAAGGGCTGGTCGCGTAAATAAGCGCCTCATAAGCATTCACAGGCGCTGTTTTTATGAAACAGGACTCCGGCTTTCACTGCGAAAGCCGGATTTTCATATTTAGGAGGTTTAAATTTGAGTTCCTTTTGTCCCCTGAACATCAATCTGCAGGGCAGAAAGTGCCTGATTATAGGCGGTGGTGTGGTGGCTCTGCGTAAGGCAAAGCTTATGCTCGGTTATGGGGCAGTTGTAACCGTGGTCAGCCCCTACCTGGTTAAAGAGCTGCAGGAGCTAATAAATGAAAGGCAGATTGCCTATCTTGCTGATATTTACCGGCCTGCCTACTTGCAGCAGAAGTTTATAGTTATTTGCGCAACCGATGACCCGCAGGTAAACAGGTCGGCAGCGGCAGCCTGCCGGGAGCGTGGCATCCTGGTCAATTCGGTAAGCGAACCGGAAAACTGCACCATATTCTTCCCGGCCCAGTTCAGGAAGGGAGCACTTTCTATTGCGGTTTCCACCGATGGCAGCAGTCCGGCGCTTGCCCGGCGCTTGAAAAATGAGCTGCAGGAACAGACAGACCCCGCTTATGCTGAATTTACCCTTTTCCTAAAAAATATACGCCCCAGGGTGATCGCCACAATTGAAAATAGTGCAAAACGGAGAGCAGTTTTGGAATACCTCGCCGGAGAGCGTTTTTTCAATGCTTTTAAAAAAACAGATCCGGCAGATTTAAAGAGTCTGATTGAAAAGATCTTATCCGGGGAGGCAGAGTTCGATATTGAATAAGCTGACGATCGGAACCAGAGGCAGCAGGTTGGCTATTATCCAGGCCGAGATGGTTAAGGAAGCGTTAATCAGGGCGAAACCTGCCCTTGCGGTTGACTTAAAAATTATTAAAACAAAGGGCGACCTGGTTACCGATATTCCCCTTGAAAAAATCGGTGATAAGGGCCTCTTTATCAAAGAACTGGAAAATGCCCTTTTAGAAGAAGAAATAGATTTTGCGGTGCACAGCATGAAAGACATGCCCACAGCGCTGCCTGCCGGTTTGAGATTAGCGGCAATGCTTCCTCGCGAAAAACCGTGGGATGTATTAATTGGTTGTAAGCCGGGGCTGAAGCTGGCCGATATGGAACCCGGTTCAAGAATCGGCAGCAGCAGCCTGCGGCGACGGGCACAGTTGCAGCGTAATTATCCCGGGCTTCAGATCTGCTCTGTGCGCGGAAACCTTGACACACGCCTCAGGAAACTGGAAGAGGGGCAATATGATGGGATCATTCTCGCTTATGCCGGGGTGGTAAGGATGGGATGGCTGGAGCGGATAACAGAAATTATACCGGAAAGGGTCTGCCTGCCTGCCGTCGGGCAGGGGGCGATCGGCATTGAAGTGAGAACTGATGATCGGCGCTCGCTGGAACTGGCCGCCAAATTAAATTGCCCGCAGACCAGCGCCGCAGTTGAGGCGGAGCGTGCCTTTATGAACAGGCTCGAAGGCGGCTGCCAGGTGCCGATTGGCGCTTTGGGGGAAATAAGCGGTGGAACCCTTACCCTTAGGGGGATGGTTGCTTCGCTGGATGGTTCGGTTATCTTTCACGCTGAAAAGCGCGGGGAGCCGGCTTGCGTCCATGAGCTCGGCGCCGCCCTGGCCGAAGATTTGATCATGCAGGGCTGCAATGAAATATTGGAGCAAATCAGGATGGAGTGTGCAGATAATGAATGAGCGGTGGGGCATAGTTTATTTGGTAGGCGCCGGACCGGGATCGCCTGACCTGATTACGGTGAAGGGATTGCGCTCAATTCGGGAAGCGGATGTGCTTGTTTACGATCGGCTCGTTTCGCAGCATCTTATAAAAGAGGTGAAAGCGGAAGCTGAACTGATCTATGTTGGTAAAATGACCGACCACCACACCCTTGAACAGGAAGAGATTAACCGCCTGCTTGTTGAAAAAGCGAAACAAGGAAAGATTGTGGTCCGTTTAAAAGGCGGCGATCCCTTTGTTTTCGGCCGTGGTGGGGAAGAAGCGCTCGCCCTCGCAGAAAGCGGAATTGCTTTCGAGATAGTTCCCGGAATTACCTCGGCTGTTGCTGTGCCTGCTTATGCCGGCATTCC
>CAZCHW010000044.1:0-10069 GCA_964498375.1 uncultured Syntrophomonadaceae bacterium
TGACGGCTGGGCTCCCGATGCCGCTTCCGCCAAAGACCTGGCCCAGAAACTGGCCAGTTAAGGTTTATTTGACTTAGTAGATTTGTGTAAATAATCAAGAAGAAAGGTGGGAAGAATTAATGAGAATTGGCAAGCGAGCAGGATATAAGGCTCTTGAAGGTATGTCGCTGAATATGTTTACCGAAGACGAACTTTTTGAAATCCACTGTGCTACGCTTAATGTCCTGAGTGACACGGGAATAAGAGTTCTCGATCATGAAGCACAGGAAATATACAGTGGCGGCGGCTGCCATGTTAACAGGGAAACAAACATGGTTAAAATTCCACCGCATGTTGTAGAAGATGCAGTGCAATCAACACCAAGTTCAATATTACTCGGTGGCATTGACAGCGAAAATGACTTTTTACTCAGAGCCGGCAGCACTATTGCATTTACAAATTTTGGTGAAGCTATTGAGCTGATCGATCCGGTAACCAGAAAAAGACATGGAACAACCAAGAAAGATGTAGGCGATGTTGCCAGGATGTGCACTGCAATGGACCAGATAGACTTCCTGGAAAGACCGGTTGGTGCGGATGATGTCCCTGGGGATGTCCAGACAATCCACAACATGGAGGCTATATTCAACAATACCACCTTGCATAGTTTCATTGGTTCAGGCAATGGCTATAACTGCAGTAAAATGTTGGAAATGGCTTATACTGTTGCCGGCGGCAAAGATAAGTTTCTTGAGAAACCAATTTATAGCGCTACCATATGCCCAAACAGCCCCTTAAGGCTAAACCCGGATATAACCGAGGTGATCATCACTGCAGCCAGGGGCGGTGCGCCCTGTCTTTTTATTGACATGGGTCTGGCCGGGGCAACATCTCCGGTGACACTGGCCGGGGCGCTGGTTGTCCAAAATGCTGAGCTGTTATCCAGTATTGTCTTAGCTCAGCTGGTTCGTAAAGGGCATCCCTGCATCTATGGCACATCTTCTCTGGCCATGGATCTCAGGACAACTACTTCGCCGGTTGGTAGCCCTTCACTGGCTTTGTTCAGTGCGGCAACGGCGAAAATGGCTCAGTATTACCTGTTGCCCAGCTGGGCGGCCGGTGGTTAGTCAGACAGCTATATTCCTGATGGGCAGGCTGCACATGAAACGACCTTAACAGGGCTGACTGCAGCCTTGGCCGGGGTGAATATCATTTACGGTTTGGGAATGCTGGCCCAGGGAATAACTTTTGATTATGCACAGCTGCTAATTGACAACGAAATAGCCAGGATGATTAAAGAAGTCGTTGGCGGCGTCAGGGTAGACAGGGAGTCATTGGCTCTGGAAGTGATCCAGTCGGTAGGTGCCACTGGAGAATTCATCAGCCATGAACATACCTACAGAAGTTTCAAACAAGAGGTTTCACAAAACCAGTTAATCTTCAGGGGAACCCGTGATGCCTGGCAAAACGGTGGTTCAAAGGATCTGACCGAAAGGGCTTATGAAGAAGCCCAAAAAATCTTCAACACCTTTAAGATTAAGCCACTGCCCCAGGATGTGGTGAAGAAGATGCGGGATCTAGTTAACGAAGCAGAAGAACATTACGGAGTAGCTCTCAGTAGTGAATAAGAACAGTGAGGTGAAATGATTTGGTTGTAACCAGGATGGGTGATGGCTCTTTTGTTACCATGACCAAGGATGAAGTGCGGCGCGATGTCGAGGAAGGTATGGCCGATGCTGTGAAAAAGGGCAAGATTGATCCGCTCGGTGTTGATGAAATTGAGCATCTGGTCGATATTTGCTGCCGCCCGCAAAAGTTTGTCAGTGTGGAAAAAGGGAAAGAGCTAATATTAACTTACGATTCAGGCACATTAAAGATCACCAGGCTTGGTATTCCAATCGGGATGCCACAAATTCTGCAGATTTATGAAAGGGCATTTGCTGCAGATTCGCTTGAATTGGCCTACGTGCATTACAGTTTCAAGCCGATTAAGATGATTGTACCAGAGGAACAGTATGCAGTAGCTGAAACTTCCCTGGTCACCACGGCTCCCCTGTTATACGGAGCTATGCCTAACCTGCCGCTTTATACTCAACCGGACGGGCCCTGTCCAAATGCCGCTGAACTTTTGCCGGCTGGTAAGATTGAGGAAGCCAGGCAGGCCCAGGAAGAAGCAGTTGAATACGCGATCAAAGACATGGTATTTGTTTCCAGTGGGGTTTATGAAGCCGGTGCAGATGGTATTGATTTTGATACAACGGCCGCTGCCGGTGATGCTGAATTTTACGCCACTTTAAAGGCCACCGAACAGCTGCGGGCAAAATACCCGGATATGGCTATTGAAATCGGAATGGCCGGTGAATTTGTATTAGGTTTTCACGGGCAGCTCGAATATGATGGAGTTCGCCTGGCCGGTTTGTACCCGCACAAGCAGGTCAAGCTGGCTGAAAAAGCGGGGGCATCTGTATTCGGGGCTGTGGTTAATACCAACAGCAGTCGCAGTTTCCCCTGGAACCTTGGCCGGGCCATTACCTTCTGCAAAGCCTGTGTTGAAGCGGCAGATATTCCGGTTCACGCCAATGTTGGTATGGGTGTCGGAGCAGTGCCTCTGGTGATGACTCCGCCGATCGATTGTGTTTCGAGAGCTTCTGCAGCTATGGCTGAAGTAGGTAAACTGGACGGGTTATAGGTAGGCTATGGCGATCCCGCCGGAATGGCTTTGGCTCATATGCATGCTTCGGGAATGGGCGGAATACGGACTGCCGGAGATCTGGTGGCCCGGATGCAACTTTCCCGGAAAATGCGCATTAATGAAGCCAAACAATATGTAGCAGAAAAGCTGAAGGTTTCTGTTGACGACCTGGTTGACGAAGTGGTGATGAATGAATTACGGCAGGAGCTCGATATATCAACGGTTTATGCCGGGATGGGTGAAATGTCACGCGGTATTGAATCGAAATTCAGGATTGCTGAACTGCTTGACCTTGAAATCAATTCGGTGCAGCGCTTTAAAAGAAAAACAAACTGGCAGCGTTAGGAGGATCAATAAATGGAAAAACAGGAACTGATCAGCAAGATTATCGAATCGGTTTTAGACGGCGACGAAGTAGAAGCTGAAGCACTGGCCAAACAAGCGCTGGAATACAACTTTGAACCGCTGGAAATTATCAATGAAGGCTACGTTGCCGGAATTAAGCAGGTTGGTGATATGTTTGAATCAGGAGAGTTATTTCTTCCTGAACTAATCCAGGCAGCTGAAGCGGTAAAAAAATCGACAACAATTCTAAATGATGCGCTTGTCGGCGGGGAAGGTAAGGACAAGGGCAAGGTGCTAATTGCCACTGTTGAAGGCGATATTCACGATATTGGCAAGGCCATTGTTGTCTCGCTGCTGGTTGCCAATGGTTTTGAAGTTATGGACCTGGGGCGCGACGTGCCGACCAGAGACATTATTGCCCGTGCAGAAGAGTTCCAGGCAGACGTAATTGGTACGAGTGCCCTTCTGACCACGACCATGGTAAAGCAGCAGGAACTGGAAGACATGCTGCGCAAAGAAGGATTACGGGAAAAGTATAAAACAATCGTCGGCGGAGCACCTGTTACGGTCCGGTGGGCTGACAAGATTGGCGCTGATGCTTATGCTGAAAATGCCGGTGAAGGGGTAAACAAGATCATCAGTCTGCTTGGACGTTAAAAGATAAGAATTCCTCAAACCGGTTAATATTGGCATGGCTTGTTTTCGGTCAGGCCAGTAAATAAGTGCCCAACAGGCAGTCAGGAATGTTTTATATATATTTAGGGGAGGATCTATGGATCATGCAGGAAATAAAACCTGTTTGCCGGCAGTGGTGCCGGTCTCCCCATCTTTTTTATGATTATTACAGGTAAAATAAAATTTTTGGCGAATTTGCAGATTATACTGTTTTATTACCACTAATAAAGGGATGGGGAATGCGAAAATTGAAAGGGGCTGTACTGATGAAAGGTTTTTATGGCAGGATCCTCGAAATTGACCTGTCCAGCGGAGAAACAAAAACAACCAGTCTGCCTGAGAATGATTATCGCGCTTACCTTGGCGGAAGTGGCCTGGCGGCAAAGGTATATCACGACAGGGGCTACGCTGATCTCGGTGCGCTTGCAGAAGAGGCTCCGCTGCTGATCTTTAATGGTATCCTGACCGGGCACAACGTGCCGACTGCATGTAAAGCGTCATTCTGCGGCAAGTCACCGGCAACGGGGATCTGGGCGGAAGCAGTGGTGGGCGGTTACTGGCCTGCTGCTTTTAAAACAAGTGGTTATGATGGCGTTATTATAACAGGCAAAGCCGAACACCCGGTTTATCTCAGTTTTGGACCTGATGGTTTCAGCATTGAAGATGCCGGAAGCCTCTGGGGTTGCGATGCCTATGAAACGGTAGATCAACTGAGCGAAAAGCATGGTGACAAAACCCGGGTAGCGGCAATTGGTCCGGCTGGTGAAAATGAAGTGCTGATTGCAGCAATTATGATTGATGGCCACGATGCCAGGGCTGCCGGGCGCTGTGGTATGGGCGCCCTGATGGGTTCTAAAAATCTGAAAGCTATAGTTGCAGTTAAAACCGATACGATGCCCGAGCTAGCCGATCGAAAAGCCCTGACTGAAGCGCGGAAAAAAGTGATGCCAAATATTCGTGAAAAAGCCAAGGGTTTAAGTGACTTTGGCACAGCAGGCGGGGTGCCGGTTGTCGAAAAACTTGGTGATCTGCCGATCCGCAACTGGACTGGGGGCAGCTGGAGCGAAGGCGCGGCAAAAGTTTCCGGTCAGGCGATGGCAGAGCAATATTTTGTCAAGCACTATGCCTGTTTTGCCTGCCCGATTCGTTGCGGCAAAGAAATGAAAGTGCCGCTCGGGCCGCATGAAGGGACAGTATCACATGGACCGGAGTATGAAACTGTTGCCGGTTTTGGGGCCATGTGTCTAAATGATGATCCCGCTTATATAATTGCTGCCAATGATCTCTGCAACAGGCTGGGCATTGACACAATCTCGGGAGCAACGGTAGTTGCTTTTGCCATGGAACTTAATGAGCACGGTCTGATTCCGGATGAACTGCTGGGAGAGCATCAACCGGAATGGGGTAACGGCGAAGCCATTCTGGAGCTGGTCAGGCAAATTGCCTACCGGGAAGGTCTGGGTGAATACCTGGGTCGTGGGGTTAAAAAGGCAGCCGCATACTTTGGCCCCCTGGCAGCAGAATTTGCAGTTGAAAGCAAAGGTTTGGAATTTGCTTTTCACGATCCCCGGGCCTTTACCAGTATGGCGGTTGTTTATGCTACCGGGGCCAGGGGAGCCTGCCATCTTGAAGGATTGACCTATTTTAACGAGAACAAGGCCGTTCCAGCTTCCCTGCTGGGTCTGCCCGATGACTACGATCATCATGGTCTCGAAGGTAAGGCAATCCTGGCTAAAACGATGCAGGACTTCATGGGCACTTTTAATGCCCTGGGGTTGTGTAAGTTTCTTAATCGCGGCCATGTTTCACCCGATGATATTGCTGCCTGGGTTACCGCCGTGACAGGCTGGGATTTTAGCGCTGACGAACTGATTACAGCCGGTGAAAGGTTGTTTAACCTGAAGCGTAAAATCAATGTCGGGCTGGGCATCAGTCGTAAAGACGATACCCTGCCGCCCCGCCTCCTGGTTCATGACCGGCTTGAAGGCGCAGCAGCAGGCAGTTTGCCCCACCTGGGCAAGCTACTGCATGAGTATTATAATTTACGCGGCTGGAGCCCTGAGGGAATTCCGGACCAGAAAACCTATCAACGGCTGGACATTGATTGACAGTCTGAATTAGTTTTGGGAACTATCCTTTGCAGAAGGATTTATAATAAAGCAATCAAAGTTACTGGAGGTGCAAGCAATTGTCAACAGTTGGAGAACTGGAAAGAAAGCATGTTTTAAGGTCCTGGGCGGTCCAGGGCAAAAATACCTACGAGGAGATTGTGGGAGCGAAAGGATGCTGGTTCTGGAACAGTGATGGGAAAAAGTATCTCGATTTTTCATCACAGCTGATCAACACAAACATTGGTCACCAGCATCCGAAAGTGATCGAGGCTATTAAAGAGCAGGCTGAAAAGCTCTGCTATGTAACACCCAGTTATGCCAGTGAGCCCAGGGCCAAGCTGGCTGAATTGATCGCCAAGTATACCCCCGGCGATCTGGTAAAAACGCTCTTTACCCTTGGCGGCGCTGAGGCCAATGACAACGCGATTAAAATCGCCCGTGCAGTTACCGGCCGGTTTAAGGTTATATCGCGTTATCGCTCCTATCACGGTGCTACTTACGGTGCGATTACCTTAACCGGTGATCCCCGCCGCCCACCGGTTGAACCGGGTATACCCGGCGTGGTGCGCGTATTTGAACCCTATTGTTATCGCTGCAGTTTTGGTAAAAGTTACCCCGGTTGCGGGCTTGAGTGTGCCGAGCATGTGCGCGAAGTGATGCTCTACGAGGATCCGAAATCTATTGCAGCAATGTTTGTCGAGCCGGTAACAGGAACTAACGGGGTATTCGTTCCGCCGAAGGAATATTTGCCACGGATTCGAGAAATCTGTAATGAATTTGGTGTCCTGCTTGTTGCCGACGAAGTAATGACCGGCTGGGGCCGGACCGGCAAGTGGTTTGGTGTTGATAACTGGAATGTCGTTCCCGATATCATGACGATGGCCAAGGGGGTCACCCAGGGCTATGTACCTCTCGGTGGAGTGGTTGTCAACCAGAAAATTGCCGACTTTTTAGATGAAAATATGCTCTGGTGCGGTCTGACTTACAGTGGTCACCCTCTGGCCTGTGCTGCGGGAGTAGCTACGGTTAAACTCTATGAAGAAGAGAATCTGATTGAAAATTCGGCGGCCATGGGCGAAATCCTGAAAAAGCGGCTGGAAGCGATGAAAGAAAAGCATCCCTCAATCGGTGATGTGCGTTCGATCGGGCTATTTGCGGCGATCGAACTGGTCAAAGATCGTGAAACCAGAGAACCCCTGGCACCATGGAATGGTCCTGATCCGGGGATTATCGGTAAAATCAGCGCCTGCTTAAAAGAGAAAGGTGTTTATGTCTATCCGCGCTGGAATTACCTCTTTATAGCTCCACCAACCAGCATCAACGAAGATGAGCTGAAGACAGGACTCGATGCGATTGACGGTTGCCTCGATTTGGCAGACCAGAGTCTGTAGCAGAAAATATAGCAGGCAACGCAGCTTAATAATACCTGTGCCGGTTGTCATTTTCCGGTACAGGTTTTCTCTTTGCAATTACCTGTTCTGAGGTCGAGCAATACAAAAGGGAGGGATTGTTTTGCGCAAGATCATGATCTGCAGCCTGATTGCAATTCTGTTTTTACTGCCGGTTGGTTGCCTGGAAGAACAGGCAGAAGACTTGTTACCGCTGCCGGAAGCAGATCCGGCAGAAGAAGAGCAACCCAGCAGTGTCAGCGATGAGGAGGCTGAAGATCCGGTTCAGGATCTCTTGCTGCTGGTATACAGCCAACAGGATATGCTGCTTTCTTCTGTTGGTTATAACCCGCCTTGTATCTTAACGAGTGGTTATGGTGATTATGATCCGCTGATATCTCCTGATGGAAATAAAGTCATATTTAAACGCCCGGCCGGTGGAGGCGAAACAGACCTGGAACTTTTTGATTTATGGGTCCTTGAGCTGGATAACAGCGAAGCATATCCACTGGTGACAACCGCCGATCTGCCCGGCGCACCGGACCAGTGGGCCAATAATTCCAATTCGGAATTGCTTCAGCGTCTGCCGCTGCAAATTGACTGGTTGCCTGACAGCAGCGCTGTACTTTTTAACACGGAGCTTAAAGTAGGCTACGGTGTTCATCCCTTTAATGACCTCTGGATAGCACCCCTGGAAGAAGGCCCGGTAACCCGGGTATTGTCCGATTCCACCGGAGGGAACTTTTCAATATCACCGGATGGAGAAGTCCTGCTGATCGCTGATTTCGATTCTGTAATGCTGGTAGAGCTTGAATCACTGGTCCGGCGCGAAGTGTTCAGTTTTCTGCCGGTAAATACCGCCAGCGAGTTTCCCTTTATCCCTATGGCTGTGTGGGCCCCTGACAGCCAATATGCCCTGGTGGCAATCCCCGATCCTGAACCTTATAGCTTTGAGCCGGAGCCATCCCCGCTGGAGATCTGGCGTTTACCCCGCAATGGAGAAGCTGAACTATGTAGTTCCTCTAGCAGCTTTAATTTTTGGGATGCCATGAGTGGCGATTTGATCAGCCCCGACGGACAGCACTTTGCTTATTCTACCGGGCCTTTTCTAAAAGGCAATACCCACATTGCCACTCTGGACGGCGAGATAGTTAACAGCTTTGGTTTCGCCTATGACTTCATGGGCTGGTCGACTGACGGCAATTATATTATTCTTTATGCCGACAGCCCCTTCCTCGGCGGCCTGACTGTTGAAGGAAGAGAACTGGACATGCATGAAGAAACTGATGCCTGGTCAGCGGCTTATAAGTGGGTTGGCCCTTCAACTTACGTAGGACTCGATTTTTCGTACTTTCATGACCAATCAATTGCCTGGGTGACCGAAATTGGTGGCGAATCAAGGGTTATTGATTATGATGTCACAACATTTGATGCGATGATGATCCCCTAAACAGTCAGGTAAAATAGAGAGGGTATTTTGTTTTTACTTAAAACTTGATACAATAAGAGGGTAATTGTTACCTAAGGGGGCTTGTCTAATGTTAAAGATGAATAAATACCGGTTGGTTGCTATATTGCTGGTGTTGATATTCCTGGCCTGTGCTGTTCCGGTCAGCGCCCAGGATGATGATGATGATGACAACAGCCTGAGCCGTTTTTCCAGGGTGCTCAGCATGTTTACCAACAGTTTTTATCACTCCGGTGATGTTATGCACGAACATCAGTATAACTTTTATAATGGTGTAGCCGGGCTGGTTGCTGCCGGAAAAGGCGATCTGGGCGGCACACACCAGGGTTGGTCGGTTGAACCCGATTCCGGTTCAACACGCTATCCATTCGCTGCAAATGTGCAGAACTACTTTGCGTCAACTGCACCAAATGCTCTACCCGGCCAATACATGCGTATTGTCGGCGGTTTCAGCATGCTCAGCTCTCATTCAACCCAGAGTGGAGTTGAACCGTCGCCTGGTTCGACCGGCTATGTTAAGGACACTGTAGCAGTCAGTTCCGGTAATGGGGGTTATTTTGAACACAGCAGTCAGGTGGGCACAGATGATGGCCGTACCAGGGTACGCTCAGCTGTCGATGAATTTAGCAGTACCAACGTTGACGTTCAGGGAACTTCAATGTACTACGAAAAAACAGTAGTTGACGGAGGCGGAAATAAAACAGGCTGGTGGGATATGGAACTGCAATAGCAGCAGTATTCTTTTAACCACTGTACATAATGGGGAGGGTAAGCAAATGCCGACAATTTTTTTTCATGGTCCCGGTCTTGACCAGGATAAAAAAAGAAAATTGATTGCCGATTTCACCGAAGCAGCAAGCAAGGCAACCGGGATTGATCAATCAGCCTTTGTAGTATATTTGCAGGAAACAGCACCGGATCAGGTTGGGGTAGGAGGAAAACTTCTGGCCGATCGGCAGAATGGTTGATCCGGTAGGTAAGGTTAGTTCAGGGCGCGGCTGGACCAGCTGCGCTTTTTTATGCCCATTTTTTTAATCAGCCCAAAGTCCGCGTTTTGCTTCGCGGGCTTCACTTTCATAGAGTGCGAAATAGTCAACATAACGGACATTTGGCTCAAATATTACCTGAACTGCGTAGCCATCGATCAATAACCGGGCGTTATACATTTTATCGCGAATCTCAGCGTCGCTGAAGTTTTCTGGATTTTCAAGCCAGATATAAGCGAGCAGGCGGTCGTATTGGTCACGCAGGCCCTGGTCGTATTCAAGCCACACTTTTTGCCCGTCAAGGAGCTGAATGGCAAATTCGGCCGCTTCAGGGCCAAATGGTTCCACCCCGGCGGTGGGGTGGTTAATTTCCGGAGCATCAACTCCGATAAAGCGGACTTTTTCCTCGCTTCCATCATTAAAAC
>CAZCHW010000045.1:0-9989 GCA_964498375.1 uncultured Syntrophomonadaceae bacterium
CTATAATTCTATACGCGCCCTCCTTTTTAATTTGCGGTGGAGGTTTTAAATTGTCCCGACTTATAGAAGGAATTATCGAAGCATTCCGGTTAATAATCTCTTTCGACCCGACCTTAATTGATATAGTTTTACTATCATTACGCGTATCGATCACTGCTATTATTGTTTCTACTGTTATCGGTATTCCACTGGGCGCATTGCTGGGGTTAAAGAACGAAAAAAGCACCCGGATGGTTAACAAAATCATCTTTACTCTGATGGGCATGCCACCGGTAGTAGCCGGATTAATTATTTACCTGATTTTATCCAGGCAGGGCCCGCTCGGCGTTCTTGGTATATTATATACACCGTCAGCCATGATAATCGCCCAGGTCTTACTGGCTTCACCCATAGTAACCGGTTTGACCATGGTTGGTATCAGGGCTAAAGGCAGTGAAGTGGAAGAAACAGCCCGGTCACTTGGGGCAAGTTCTCCCTTAGCTACCTGGACTGTCATTAAAGAAGCCCGCTATGCTCTGCTTGGAGCAGTAATTTCAGGCTTTAGCCGGGTTGTCGCCGAGGTAGGCGCTGTGATGATCGTAGGCGGTAATATCGAAGGTCGAACCCGGGTTATGACCACAGCAATAACCCTTGAAACCAGAAAAGGTAATTTTGAGCTGGCGATCGGCCTCGGAATCATCTTGTTGCTCATCTCATTCCTGGTGAACTCAATTCTCTATAATATTCAGAAGGGAGGGAAGAAAGATTAAAGCCGAAAATATTCTTTTAGAAATGCATGACGTTAAAAAAGTATACGATAAAGAAGTGCTAAGCGTTGAACAGCTCAATCTATCCAGGGGCTGCATTTACGGGATTATCGGCCCGAGCGGTTCAGGGAAAAGCACCCTGCTGCGGATTATTAATCTTCTTACTCCTCCCAGTGAAGGCATTATAAAATTTGAAGGGAATCCGGTTCCTGCAAACAAGCAGGAAAGATTGATCCTGCAGCGTAAAATGGCGCTAGTCTTTCAAAAAACTTTGCTTTTTAAAGACAGCGTCTGGAATAATGTCGCATTTGGCCTGAAAGCTCGCGGTTACAGCAGGCAAGAGACAAAAGAGCGGGTTGATTACCTGCTCGAGCAGGTTGGTTTGCACGAATATTCGCTACGAAGAGCGGACACATTATCCGGAGGAGAAGCCCAGCGGGTAGCAATCGCCAGGGCAATTGCCTTCGAACCAGACCTGTTACTGTTAGATGAACCGACAGCAAATCTGGATCCCGGAAATATAGAGCAAATCGAAAATATGATCAACTCTATGGCTAAATCAAAGGAAATGACCGTGGTCATTGTAACTCATAATATCTTTCAGGCAAAAAGAATTGCTGAACAGGTTATTTTCGTTAATCAGGGTAAAATAGTAGAAATGGGACTAACCGATCAAGTTTTTAACAAACCTGCAAACCATGCAACCCGCCTTTTCGTGGAGGGGAGAATGGTTTATTAATTTTGGGTAACTGTAAAATTTTATCCACCTCTTAGCGGAGCACCAGCTCCGCCTTTTTTTATTTTTTATTCCGCAGCACTGCCCGGGCAAAAGTCCTGTTTACATCCTTGATCTCAACCTGAACAGTTTCTCCTACCTTTTCACCAGCATTGTCAACATTTATGACAAAGCCCTTAATGCGGGCAATACCGTGAGCCGGATTTGAAGAATGCGGTTCCTCAATAACCAGGTCGATTAGTTCACCGGGTTTAACCGGTAAAGCCAAAGCCTGGATCTCTTTATGACTGCCCCTGGCGATAATCCGGTACTCCTCAAGGTGTATATCTTCAACTCCCCTGATAAAGATGTGACGGCCCAGCTCGTCTTCTAATTTTTTCAGATTCCCGCCGCCGCTGCCAATGATAATCGCCGCCACTTCATGGTGCATCTCCACCAAGACAGCTCTCTTTTTTTCATGCTTTAATTCCAGTTTTAGTTCACTCTCCACCCTGGTACTAATAACAAGCGGGGTTAAAACCCGGCCCGAACCACTGCAGTATGGACAGGGTTGCTGCAGGTATTCCGATAAATCCTGACGCACTTTTTTTCTTGTCATTTCAACAAGGCCCAGGTTGGTCAGGCCAAGCACGTAGGTCTTTGTTCGATCATTTTTAATTGAATTATTCAGTTTATCCAGGACCTTACGACGATGTTCCTCAATACTCATATCAATAAAATCAATAATAATTATTCCACCGATATCACGCAACCGCACCTGGCGGGCAATTTCTTCGGCTGCTTCAAGATTAGTCCTGAGAATAGTATCAGCCAGGTTGCGCCTGCCGATATAGCGCCCTGTATTAACATCTATTACTGTCAAAGCTTCAGTTTCGTCAAAGACCAGGTAGCCGCCGCTTTTAAGCCATACCTGGCGGGCCAAGGCTTTTTCAATTTCTTTTTCCACACCATACCGTTCAAAAATTGGTTCGTCTTCCCGGTATAATTTAACCTTGCTTTTCAAATGTGGTGATATGTAATCGACAATTTCACGGACCTTGTCATATTCATGTTCATTGTCGACCATGAAACTGCTAAAATCCTCTACAAAGAGATCGCGGGCAATGCGGCAGGTTAAGGATAAATCCTGATACAATATAGCCGGGGCAACTTTTTGCTGGAAGCGGCTGAGAATACGGTTCCAGAGCTGGACTAAAAATTGCAGGTCCTGAGCCATAACCTCCCGATCTACCCCTTCCGCAACTGTGCGCACAATAAGGCCAAGTTCCTCTGGTTTAAGGTTTTCCACTTCACGGCGCAGGCGGTCCCGTTCAGCCTGGCTTTCAATTCTCTTTGATACACCGATATAGTCAGCTCCAGGAACAAGAACCAGGTAGCGGCCCGGAATGGTAATCTGGCCTGTAACCCTTGCACCCTTGCTGCCATAGGGTTCCTTAATCACCTGGACCATGATTTCTTCGCCAACCTTCAGGAGCTTATCAATTGAATTTCCCGATGGCGGAGGACTTTCTTCATCCCAATCGGTTGAAATATCATCTACATACAAAAAAGCATTTTTCTCCAGGCCAATATCAACAAAAGCTGCCTGCATACCAGGTAATACGTTAGCAACTGTTCCCTTGTAAAGGTTGCCAACTACACGATACTGCAATGGTCTTTCGATATCTAGTTCAACAAGCTTGCCATTTTCCAGTAAAGCAACCCGCGTAGCACGGTTATCACAATTAACGATAATCTTTTTATCCATCATATTCACATCCCTTCCGACAGAGGCTTAAGGATATCACCGTCATAATAAAACAAACCATTGCGATGAATATCCCAACATTCGGCTTTTAGAGAATCTTTCTTGCTGAGCAAAGCCAGTTGCCCGAGCAAAAAGTGGGGTGACACGCCACCTTCACTACCAGCTTTCAGCAAAAACCGAACCGCAGCATGCCCGCCAGCCTCTCGTTCCACTTCTGCCTTCATGATGTAAGGGCGGACATTGGTATGAACCAACTTTTTCTTTTTATTAACCCTGGAATGAATGATTTCATCTCTGGCAAGTAATAACTGCAATGTCTCTGCAATTAACTGATCGTTCATTTGCAGGTCTGCTTTTCCAGAATCCGGCATCCGGTAAACAGCACTGTAGTCTGCAGCCTGAACCTGAGCGGCCAGGGCTGGGGCTTCAGGGTTCGCTTCCACTGCCCTGTTAATCTTCAAGCCCTCTGGAAGATGATCTGCCAGGACTTTTAAAAATTGGTCCGGAGTAAGGGATTCTGTAAAATAAACTTCACCAGGTTCATTAGCTGCAGTTACTCCCAGGGGTAGTGGCAGAGCCAGGGCAAAGCGGGGATGAGGATTAAAACCTTTGCTGTAAGCGAGTGGCAACCCTGAACGCCGCAGCGCCCTGACGAACATGCGCATCAGATCCAGGTGTGAAAGGTACGCCAGATTTTCCGGGCGTGAGAAGGTAAATCTGATTCGACTCAATTTACATCCCTCCCCCGGCACTGTTTTCTTCTAATGCCTGCTGGTGTTGCTTAATAAAATGTTCTTTTTCAACTCCGCAGTCAAGATGATCCCACGGCAGCCAATCGTCATAGGCAAAGCGCTGCTGGGCATAATCACCTGAAATAATATCGGCTTCTGCGAAAGCCTGTTGCCACCGGGTAAAGGAAAAATGTTCCGACCAACCATCCATGCGGCACCCCAGTCTCCAGGCTTTTTCAAGGACAGCAGCCAGCCTCCTGTCACCCCTGGCAAACACCGCCTCCAGGTGGCTGGTTTCGGCATCATGCCAATTTAAATCTACTCCTGGTATTTTCCTGAAACCATCGATCAAGATCTTCTGTCTGCGCTTAATTTCATCAAGGCTAATCTGAGGCTCAAATTGAAATGGTGTATTCGCTTTCGGAACAAATGTTGATACAGATACAGATAACCGCAGTCCTCCTTTTACCTGCCCGCGAAAATGGCTGCGGATCAAAGCAGAAAGCCTGACAATAGCTTCAACATCTACATCTGTCTCTGTAGGCAGTCCGATCATAAAATAAAGCTTGAAACCCTGCCAACCTGCACTTACTGCCTGTTTAAGCGCCCCGAAGATCTCTTCTTCACTGATATTTTTTCTAATCACCCTTCTTAACCGTTCTGTTGCAGCCTCGGGGGCAAACGTAAGGCTGCTGCGTTTGCCCTGGTGTAAACTCTCCGCCAGCTTTATTGAGTATGAATCAAGGCGCAACGAAGGCAAGCTGCATCTAACCCGATCCTGCGCCAGTTCGGCAGTTAGTTCTTCAATTAATTGTTCAAGTTCAGGATAATCGCTGCTGCTTAGCGAAGACAAAGATAGTTCATCGTAACCGGTATTATTAATTATTTCCCGAGCCGTAGATACAATGGTTTCCCTGCTGCGGCGCCGAATTGGTCTGAAAATATAACCGGCCTGGCAAAAACGGCAGCCACGGGCGCAACCCCTGAATAATTCAACTACAGCCCGATCATGTACTGTTTGTATGTACGGCAGTACTGGTTTTAGAGGGTAAGGCGCCTGATCAAGATCAGCTACAAACTGTTTTTTTATTACCGCCGCCGCGCCAGGATACGTTTTTGTCAGTTCGATCAGTTTTCCTGCCCGGTTATAGCGGGGCTCGTAAAAAGCGGGGATGTAAATACCGTCCAGGGAGGCAAGTTGTTTTAACAATTCCTGACGTTGCAGACCCTCTTCCTTTAAGGAGGCAAGTTTTTTCAAAAATTGCGGTAGAACTTCTTCTGCTTCACCAAGAATAAAGAGATCAAAAAAAGGTGCCAGCGGTTCCGGATTATAGGCACAGGGGCCTCCACCGACTACAAGGGGAAACCGGTTATCACGCTCATTGCTATATAAAGGCAGACCGGCTAAATCGAGCATATTTAATACATTGGTGTAGCTTAATTCGTATTGCAGGGTAAACCCGATTAAATCAAATTCGATCAACGGCTTACCACTTTCCAGGGCAAAAAGTAAAGCGCCCCGTTTGCGCAGTTCTGCTTCCAAATCTACTCCCGGGGCAAATACTCTTTCCATTGCCAGGTTTTCATGATCGTTAACACTTTTATATAAAATCTTTAAACCCTGGTTAGACATTCCTACTTCATAAAGATCAGGAAAGGCAAAAACCATATTTATGTCTACCTGCTCCGGATCTTTGTGAACAGCATTCCACTCATTCCCAAGGTAGCGGGCTGGTTTTTGCACCCGGGCCAGTATTTCTTTCAGTTGTTCTCGCTCTTCCAGCATCTTTTCTCCCTGTTAAACACTTATTTGAGTAATTCAATATTTGATATATGCAAATAAAATATCCTTCTTTGATCAAACCAATGATACCATATTATTCCTATTCATACAACTGTTAACTGTTACATTAATCCTTTTTCACGAAAACTAAAATAACAGCCATCGCCGATTACAATGTGATCACGCACAGTGATGCCAAGAATATTACCAGCATCAACAAGTCGACTGGTAACCTGTAAATCTTCCTGGCTTGGCGAAGGATCACCACTGGGGTGATTATGGATGAGAATAATTGAAGCTGCACTTTTGCGCAGGGGAATATTGAATATTTCCCGCGGGTGGACAATTGAGGCATTTAGGCTTCCCACGGATATCTCTTCCCGGGATATGACATGATTCTTGGTATTTAAGAGAAGAATTTTAAAATATTCCTTTTTTTTATAACGCAATTCTTCCATAAACAGCTCTGCCGCCTGTCGCGGATTTGAAATACTGCCGCTGGTTTCACGTGGTGCTGTGGCCAGTCGACAGCCCAGCTCGAGCGCCGCTTTGATAGTTACCGCTTTATCCGGTCCTATCCCCTTGAATTGCTGTAAATCCTCCAGGCTTAAATCGGGGAGATTGCGTAATCCTCCGCCACCAGACAATATTCTCGTTGCAACCTGTACTGCCGATTCATCCTGGTTACCGGTTCGAATTAGGATGGCCAGTAGTTCGGCGTTGCTTAAAGCTCCTGAACCATGGGCAATTAATTTTTCACGTGGTCGTTCTTCAGGAGGTAAATCTCTAATCATTACTGCATCATTCTGCATCACCTTCATCCTTTCTGTCCAGCCACGTTGGAACTCCCATCCTGTCAAAGAGGTCGTATAGTAGCTCCAGCGGCAATCCAACTACGTTTGAATAGGAACCTTCAATTCTACTTACAAATAACCCGGCCTTCCCCTGGATTCCATAAGCCCCGGCTTTATCATAAGGTTCACTGCTGCAAAGATAAGCCTCTAAATGGGCTATTCTAATTTTCTTAAACCAAACTCCAGTAACAGAGACTGCACATTCCCTTTTAAACGCGGCTTTGTTTATCAAGGTTACCCCGGTGAAAACTTCATGTTTCCGTCCACTCAAGTTTTCCAGCATCAGCCGGGCACTTTTATAGTCTGCAGGTTTTCCGAGAATTTTGTCGTCAAGTACCACTACTGTATCAGCCGCCAGAACATAGTAATCGCGGTAGGTATCAGCAACCGATTCAGCTTTCTTTAAAGACAGCTGAAGAACAAGATCGGCAGGAGAATTTGCTTCCTGATGTTTCTCTTTAAGCGGTGGCTCAACAACCTCAAAGGAAAAACCAACCTGTCTGAGCAAGGCAGCTCGACGTGGAGAGGCAGAAGCAAGAATCAGCCTGGTCATAGCGAACCCTTTCCGCTTTGCCTGATCATTCTCCTGGTAACTCCTTCAAGATAGAATGCTGCCAAACCGGTGAAGATACCGGTGGGAACTGATAAAAGCAGTAGCAGGGGATAATAACCGGAAAAGAGCGCAGTGTTAGCGATGATCAGGCTGGCCAGGGCGAGCTGGGTAATATTATGAGTTGCTGCTCCGATTACACTGACAGAGACAAGGCTGACCAGGCCGCGGCGCTCTAACATAAGAACCAGGGCCATTGCAACACAACTTACCAGGCCGGCACTGAAGCTAAGCCAGAAGCCAAACCCAAACAGACCACCGACAAAGATACTGCCCAGAACTGACCTGGTCATGGCAACCAGCATACCGCTTTTTAAACCAAACAAAACCAGGGTAAGTAAGGTAATGATGTTGGCCAGACCCAGCCTGATCCCCGGTACAGGCATCGGAAGCGGTAGAGCTGCTTCGACAGTATGAATCACCACTGCAAAGGTGATCAGCACCGCCAGATAAGTCAGTTGAGTAAGACGGTTGGATAATTTAATTCTATTATTTGACATTTAGTTATCCTTCCTGAAAACCGGCTCCTGAAGTTAGTTGTTAAGCTCAACCAAACCGCTCAGACCCGATGAGACAAGTATATCAAAGCCGGAAGTTATCAATATCCCTTCAACCCCAGGTAGTCTTTCAATTATCCTCAAACCCTGGTCCGGCCCGCTGACGAATACTGCTGTTGAAAGAGCGTCTGCCGCAGTGGTAGTCTCAGCCATAATTGTTACACTGCTTAGCCCAGCAGCAGGCATCCCGCTTTTCGGATCGAGGATGTGATGGTAAGATGTACCGTTTACTTCAAAAAAACGTTCATAATCACCGGATGTTACAACTGCTCCCTCCATTACTGGTAAAACAGCAATTATCCTGTTGGCATCACGAGGATGCCGAATACCAATTCGCCACGGAGTCCCGTCGGGACGTCCACCAATTGTGGCAATATCTCCACCGGCGTTAATAAATGCATTCTCAATTCCAGCTGCTATAAGCAGGCCAAGAGCCCGATCGACAATATAGCCTTTAGCAATTCCGCCCAGTTCCAGAGCCATTTGCTGTTCAGCAAATTTCAAAGTAGAGTCATATTGGTCAAATTGTACTTTGCTGTAATCGACCAGTGGGAGAAATTCTGCCAGTTCCTCCTGATCAGGCAGGTGATAATGCTGGCCTAAAAAGCCCCACAGATCAACAAGCGGAGCTATGGTCGGATCAAACGAGCCCTCACTTATTTCAGCATAGTAAAAAGTTTCAGTCAGAAGCTCTGTCATTTCAGGACCGGTTGTTACCTCTGTTTGACCAGCCCGGCGATTAATCTCGCTTATTTCGCTATTCAGCTTACTACGGCTGAAAATTAGTTCAAGCCGTTCCATTTCAGAAAATACCTGATCACGTAATTCTTCAGGATTAATTCCCGGCCTAGTTTCAAAACGCAGTTCAACCGATGTATCCATGACTACCTGGTGGTAGGTAACTAACTGAGAAGCTGTTGCGGAACGATAAAAGAAAAACAAGACCACAACCAGCAGAACTGAAAAGAGAAAAACCGCCCTCGGGTCGGCTATTAATCTATTAAATCGTAATAGATTTATTTTTTTCTTGTTAACCATCAAAGATTTCGGCCCTTTCTCAGGAAGAGCGTCCAAAGTAAAAGATTATGAATAACACTACCCCCAGCACCAGAACCAACAATAAATTATCAAAACTGAGGTTTTTCGTGCTCCACTGTTCTCTGCTTTTTTGCTTGTCTTCGTCCTTGTCCCCGGCCAGTCTTTTTTCAACTCCGGCTCTGGCTCTTTGACCGGCCTGATCATAAGCACTATTCAATGCCCGGTCAATTTCAGTTGTTTGTCTGGTCAGTTTTTGCGCAGTTTTTCCTGTTTTCTGGTAAGCCTGGTCCAGGGCTGAATCCATTTCAGCAGATTTATCAGCAAGCTTACGGGCCGCCTTACCAGACTGCTGGTAGAAATTGTCAAGCTTTTCATCCATGTCGCGGGACTTTTCAGCCAGCTTGCTGCCGATTAAGCCCCACCGGTGATAGAGGTTATCAAGCCGGTTATCCGCATTGCCAACGTAATCACACATATTTCTGGCAACATTTCCTGATTGATTGTACGCTTTATCTACAGTTGAGTCAATGGCCAGCCCGGCTTTACAGGTAAGAGCCATCAGTCGATGCGTTAAAGGTTGATAGATTAATGCATAAACACTCAACCAGGCCGGTGGCCGCCAGTCAAACCAGTTGCGATAGTTTGCCGGAATATATATGATCAAGGCCAGAATAACAACCACTACCATCGCCTGGAGCATTTCCCAATCAAAAAAGTTAAAATGATACAGGTGGTCCATGGCATATCCATGGTAACCGAGTTGAACGGCCGGTGGAACCAGAAAACGTTCAAGGATAAAGTTTGGAAACAGACCAATCGCTATTATTACCGCTGAAAAAAAACTGAGTACCGCTTTGGTTGAAAGGGTAAGCTTGTAATCACGATCAAGGTTTTGCGGGATCGGACCAAGAAAAACCCCGCGGAACAACTTAATAAAATAACAAATTGTCAGGGCGCTGGTCAGGGTAAATATTTTTTCCGCCAGATCTACGCTGAGCAAACCGTCAAACTTGATTGCAATTAACAGGGCATCATGAATCAAGGTTTTACTGGGGTAACCGTTAAAACCGGGAATTCCGGCAATACCAAATGCAGCCACTAGAAAAGTAATCCCTACAAGAGGCATTTTTTTAAACATCCCACCCAGGCGGGGTAATTCCAGTTCGTGGGTATAGACATAAATTGTT